>CAVGYS010000062.1:0-4723 GCA_963633505.1 Oscillibacter sp. MSJ-31 | reverse complement strand
CGCCTTGACAGAAATCAAACTGGGAGGATCCGACAATATTGAGAAAGCGGCCGCATCTCTGAAGGAGCTGTCCAGAAAAATAGATTCCGACAAAATGAGAGCACCGTCATTCCTGATGGTCCTGACAGGAGTGGGACAATACGCCTACAAACGCGAAGACGGGATCTATGTCATACCTGTCGGATGCCTCCGCCCATAGGCAGCCCCGCTCCCAATTACAGCAATCCCGCCCAAAGCGCCATCACACGGATAGCGGACAATGGGCGGAGAATGCTAAAAACAGCCCCTACAGCCCCTTGCGGAAGGTGTCAATCACGTCGGCGGTAAGGCCGGTGGAGGAGAAGCCTCCGTCGTGATAGAGGTTCTGCATCGTCACGTGCTTCGTGAGGTCGGAGAACAGCGTCACTATGTAGTCGGCGCAATCGGACGCGCTGGCATTGCCCAGCGGAGACATCTTGTCCGCATAGACGAACATGTCCTGCATCCCAGCGATGCCGCTCCCCGCCGTGGTCATGGTCGGAGACTGCGACACGGTGTTGATGCGCACGTGCCGACGCTTGCCGTAAATGACCCCGAAGCTTCTCGCGACGGACTCCAGCAGAGCCTTGGCGTCGGCCATGTCGTTGTACCCCTCGAACGTCCGCTGCGCCGCGATATATGTCAGAGCGGCCACCGAGCCCCATTCCTTGAGCGCATCCTTGCGGTAAAGCACGTTGAGCAGCTTGTGGAAAGAGAGGGCTGAGATGTCCAAAGTCTTGCCGAAGAAATCGTAGTTGGTATCCTCGTAGGCCTTGCCCTTGCGGATGTTCGGCGACATTCCGACCGAATGCAGCACGAAGTCGAACTGTCCGCCGAAATGTTCCATCGCCTGATCCACCAGAGTGCCGAGATCCTCGAGCGAAGTCGCGTCAGCCGGCACCACGAGAGCGCCGCAGCGCTCGGCGAGTTCATTGATGGTGCCCAGCCGGATTGAGACCGGAGTGTTGGTCAACACCAGCTCGGCCCCCTCCTCCCTGGCTTTCAGAGCCGCCTTCCAGGCGATGGACTGGTCATTGAGCGCACCGAAGATGATGCCTTTCTTGCCTTTCAGTAATCCGTATGACATAATTTATTGATTCTTGAGTGTTGTGTTGGGCACGAGCATAAAAGTGAGTTTGCCCATGCAGCATAAGTTACCGTTGACCGTAGCCTTCGCCTCGACGAACACGGCCGGTCCCCTGCGCCCCGTAAGGTGCGCGCGGGTGCATACGGTGTCTCCCGGAAATACGGAATGCTTGAACTTGACCCCGTCGAGGCCGGCATAGAGCGCCGTGTTGTCCTTGAGCTCCTCCGATGGAATCAGCAGGAAGCTGGCCTGGGCCATTATCTCGCACAGAATCACCCCAGGCACGACCGGAAATCCCGGGAAATGCCCGGTTGTAAAAAACTCATTGTCACGAATGGTGTATTTGGAGCAGACGTACTCCCCGTCCCATTCGGACTCGTCCACGAGGAGCATCGGCTCCCTGTGAGGCAAAATCTGCTTTATTTCCTCCCTGTTCATAATTTGAATTTTCTAAGTGACACGCAAACGTTGTGCCCGCCGAATCCGAGAGAGTTGGAAATCGCCACGTCGAGGGCCCTCTCCCTGGCCTTCAGCGGCGTGTAGTCGAGGTCGCACTCCGGATCCGGGGTCGTAAGACCGAGGGTCGGGGGCACTATGCCATCCCTCAGAGCGAGCGCGGAAGCAATCAGCTCCGCCGCCCCGGTCGCCCCGAACATGTGCCCGGTCATCGACTTGGTGGAGCTTATCGAGGCTCTGCGCGCATCCTCCTCACCGAGAGCGAGTTTGACGGCCTTGGTCTCGGCGGAGTCGTTGAGATGGGTTCCCGTGCCGTGGGCGTTGACATAGAGGTTCTCCCCCTCCTTGTACCCGGCCTGCTTGAGAGCGTCCCTGATGGCCTTGGATGCCGGGATGCCGTCCTGACGGGGTGCCGTGTAGTGATAGGCGTCGCAGGTGCAGCCGTAGCCGCACACCTCGGCGATGATTTCTGCCCCTCTTTTCACCGCGTGCTCATATTCTTCGAGCATCAGCAGCGCCGCCCCCTCCGCCATCACGAAGCCGCCGCGGTCCCTGTCGAACGGCCGGCAGGCCTTGGACGGGTCCTCCTCGGTGGTGAGAGCCTTGCAATTGGCAAAACCCCCGATGGCGAGTGGATTGAGCACAGCCTCGCTGCCTCCCGCCAGGATGGCGTCCGCACGGCCATAGCTGATCGCCAAATAGGCCTCTCCCACGGAGTTGGTGCTGGTGGCGCAGGCCGAAACGTGAGTAAGACACGGGCCCTGGGCATTGTACTTGATAGCCATGTTGCCCCCGGCGATGTTGGGAATCATCATCGGGATGAAGAGCGGAGAAATCCTGTCCGGACCCTCCTCGAGCATCACCCTGGTCTGGGCGATGAACGTGTTCATCCCCCCGATGCCGGAGCCCAGATACACCCCGAAGCGCTCAGGTTCAACGTTTTCCCCCGAGACGAGGCCGCTGGAACTCATGGCCTGGGAAGCCGCCGCCAGCGCATACTGGCTATACAAATCGTTGCGCCGCTTGTCCGCGCCGCTCAGAGCGAAGGCCGACGGGTCGAAATTCTTGATGGTTCCGCCCACGTGGATGGGAAGTCCGCCGAGATCCATCCCGGTGAGCAGCCCTATGCCACAGCGGCCGGAGGTCAGCCCCTCCCAGAAAGCGGGAATGTCATTGCCGACCGGGGAGATGACTCCCAGGCCGGTGATGACCACCCTTCGTCCGTTGTTATTCATACATGAATCTTCTGATGCTTCCCTTCGGAGTCTTTGAGAACGGCTCGAAACGGAGTTCGTAAGAACTTACCTGGGAATATGAGGGGATTTTCTTGTTGAGTGCCACGATATTGGCATCCATCACGTTCTTGAGTGCAGCCGCGTCGAGGTCTCCGGTGAGATTTGCGTCCGGCACGATGAGAGCGACGAGTTTGCCGTTGCGGGAGACGATGAGCGATTCTCCCACGTAGGTGAGCGCGTTGAGCACCACCTCAATCTCCTCCGGGAAGATGTTCTGTCCGTTGGAGGAGAGAATCATGCTCTTGCAGCGGCCCACGATGAAGACGCTCTTGTCACCATCGATGGTGGCGAGGTCTCCGGTCTTGAACCATCCGTCCTCGGTGAAAGCCGCCTTGGTGGCCGCCTCGTTCTTGTAGTAGCCCTTGAACACCACGTTGCCCCTGATGAGGATTTCTCCCGGCACGTGTGCAGGGTCGGCGGAATTGATTTTCAGATCAACTCCCTCCTCGGTGACCTCTCCGCATTCCTTGAGCTTGTAGGTCCCCAGGTGTCCGAGGCATATCGTCGGTGCGGCCTCGGTCATGCCGTAGCCGGTGACGAACGGAAGCTTGAGCTTCTCCACCATGAGCTTCTCCAGATGCTCCGGGATGGCCGCGCCGCCTGTCACGAACAAGCCGATGTTGCCGCCCAGGGCCTTGAGGAAGATGGTGGTGAGGGCTTCGCAGAAGTCCGGATTGTTCTTGTAGTCCTCAAGTTTCGCTGCACCGCTCTTGCTGTGGATGAATTCTCCGATGGAGTCTTCCAGAAGTTTGGTGAGGATCAGCGGCACGGCGAAGAACACGTGCGGCCTGTATTTTCTGAGGGCAGGTTTGAGGTTCGCCGGCACCGGCGGGATGCAGAGCACGATAAGGTGCATTCCGAAGCAGAGCGGCGCGAGCATGTCATAGACCATTCCGAAAATGTGCGCATACGGGAGGACGCTGACGTAATTGTCTTCCCTTCTGTATGGGAAATGTATCGGAATGAGGTAGACGTTGGCCGAGAGATTGCGGTTGGTCAGCATCACGCCCTTAGGGTTGCCGGTGGAGCCGGAAGTGTACATTATGGCTGCGAGATCGTCCAGAGATCCGGCCTCGTAGTGGACGTCCTCAGGTTTGAGTCCGTTCGGGTGAGCTTCGCTGAAGAGAGCGTCCCGCTTGAGGTAGATGTCGGAGAAACCGTTGCGGGAAGCGAGGAGTTCCCAGTTCTTGTTGTCGATGACACCGATGAGGTTCGGCAGGGAGTCGAAGTTCATCTTGTCAAATATCGTCTTTTCCGTATAGAGCAGTCGCGCGTCGGAGTGGTTGACCAGAGCCGTCGTGTCATCCGGGGTGAAGCCGTTGAAAATCTGCACGGCCACGAAACCTCCCACCTGCGCGGCAAGGAAAATCTTGGCCCAGTTGGAGCTGCTTCGCGCGTTGATGACCACCTTGTCTCCCTTCTTGAGCCCGGCCGCCTTCCAGCAAAGCACGAGCTTCTCGATATCCGCCGCGAGCTCCCCGTAGGTGACGCTACAGCTGTTATAGTCATCAAGGGCCGGCTTGTTCCAGCATTCCTTTACCGAATTTTCAAATGTGACAATAAAGTTGTCTTTCTGCTTGAGTTCGTACATCGTCAAAACATTTTAAGATTAACTGCGGCGAATGTAGGGAAGATTGTTTTTATAGTGGTTCGCGGCCAGGCGCTTTTGTGGCTAAAACACTTCTATTCGTGGCGAGGACAAGGATATGTGGCGAGTTCGGAAAGCCGCCAATTTCGCCACAATCGGCCTTCTACGGACCTGCAAGCGGGGTCAAAGATGAGCTTAGAGATAAAACTCCCGGGTCAGGGAGAGGTATTCTTCCGTCCTTTCCCCATCCCTTGTGAGTGTCAAAAAGGCCTCCTCTTC
>CAVGYS010000061.1:1674-7297 GCA_963633505.1 Oscillibacter sp. MSJ-31 | reverse complement strand
CTCGGTGATGATCGCCATCGTCCTCTGGTTCGGAGGAACCCTCATACTCGGAGACCACGCCGTGATCGACGCCCCTTCGTTCATGGCCTACATGGCCATCCTCTACAGCGTCATCCAGCCTATCAAGGACCTTTCCAAGGCGGCCTACGGCATCCCGAAGGGACTCGCTTCGATGGAGAGGATCAACGTCATCCTCAATGCCGAGAACGATCTGGCCGAGCCCGAGAATCCCCTCCCCCTCAAGTCGTTCGAGAGGGATATCGAGTTCCGAGGCGTGCATTTCCGCTACGAGAGCGGGCGGGAGATTCTGCACGGAGTTGACCTTGTAATCCCGAAGGGGCACAACGTGGCGATAGTCGGCGCGAGCGGGGCGGGCAAATCGACTCTCGTGGACCTCATCCCGCGCTTCTATGACCCGAGCGAAGGCGGCATATACGTGGACGGCGTTGACATCCGGGACGTCAGCACCCGGGACCTCCGCGCCCTGATGGGCAATGTCAACCAGGACCCGATACTCTTCAACGACACGATATTCAACAACATAGCCTTCGGAGTGGAGAACGCCACGATGGAAAGCGTCGTGGCCGCGGCCAAGATAGCCAACGCCCACGAGTTCATCATCACGAAGCCGGACGGATACGACACCTGCATCGGCGACAGGGGCGTGATGCTCTCCGGCGGACAGAGACAGCGGATCAGCATCGCCAGGGCCATCCTCAAGAATCCTCCGATACTCATACTCGACGAGGCCACGGCCTCGCTCGACACGGAGTCGGAGAGGATGGTACAGGACGCGCTGGACTACCTGATGAGCAACCGCACGACCATTTCCATAGCCCACAGGCTCAGCACGGTCAAGAAGGCCGATGAAATCATAGTGATGAACGAGGGTCGCATAGTGGAGAGAGGACGGCACGACGAGCTGATCGAGCTGAACGGTTACTACAGGAAACTCTATGAAATGCAGACTTTATAGCATATTCCGGATTCTGCTTCTGCTTTACGTCGCAGGGGTAGCATACCTGTGCTTCGGCAATTTCGATGACCTGCCGGAAGTCCGGCAGACCCTGTTCGGATTGCCGATGGACAAGATAGTTCACTTCGGAATGTTCTTCCCCTCCCCGCTGATAGGCTTTTTTGCCGTCAACAAGAAGTGGCTCTCCCCGGGGGAGGCGTTCGTCTCCCTGCTGTGCATCTGCTCCGCGGCCTGCATCTTCGCGGGCCTCACGGAAATCGTCCAGGGGATGCTGCCATACCGCAGCGAGGACATCAGAGACTTCAGAGCCGACTGCCTGTCCATAGGAATCTGCACCGTCATAGTGTTCATCCTCAATCTCTTCCACTACAAAAAGAACGCGCGATGAAGCGTTTTCCGGCTATTTTCTGCCTTTTGTCCCTGAGCATCGCGGCACAGGCGGCCGCGAAAGTTCCAAAGGCGCGGGATTTCACTCCGATCTGCGACACGCTCAGAGTGAGGCTCCTCGCCCACACCGGAGTGGACCAGAGGCTCAAGATGCAGAAAGTGGTCTCCCGAGGGGGAAAGCTGAACCTGTATTTCTCCCCCGAACTTTCATATTATCCCTGGTACGAGGGTGATTTGGACTGGTTCCGCCGCGAACTCCGCTCCGAGATGAGCGGACTCGACGGGAAGTGGGAGATAGGAGAAATCTTCACCAACAGATACCGCCTCACGGACCTCGTCCTGCCAAGAGAGGGGAACAACGGCATGCCTTCCGACTACTCCCGCAGGATCCCCGACCCGCGAGAGAGTGACCCCGGATTCGTGCGCAGGATAGGAGCGGGCAGATACCCCAAGGGGCTGGAGGGCAGATACGTGGCCTTATGGCAGAGCCACGGGAGATATTACGATGAGAGCAGGGACAGCTGGATATGGCAGAGAGCCCCTCTGCACCGCACGGTGGAGGACATGCTGACGCAGAGTTTCGTACTCCCCTTCCTGATACCGATGCTGGAGAACGCCGGCGCATACGTGATGACTCCGCGCGAGCGTGACGTCCAGAGGCTGGAATTCATAATCGACAACGACCCGTCCTACGACGGGAAGCGGGACTCTCTGGAGAGAAAGGGCGGAAAGTATCGCGAGAAAGGGCACTGGTCCGATGCCGGGGAAGGCTTCGCCGACCTCAAGAGGACGTATTCGTTCTCCGACACCCCGTTCAAGGCGGGCACGGCCCGAAGCACGGCCTGCTCGGGAGACAAGCCCGACGCGTTCGCAAGCTGGAGCGCAAAAATCACCAGAAGAGGAGAATATGCCGTCTATGTGGCCTACAAGACCCTTGAGAACAGCAGCACCGAAGCGCACTACAGCATCAGGCACCTTGGCGGAGTCACCGAATTCACCGTCAATCAGAAGCGGGGCGGCGGCACCTGGGTATATCTTGGAACCTTCGAATTCGCTCCCGGAACCCCGGCCATCTTGAGCCTCGACAACAGGGGCGAGGAGGGGTGCGCCGTCAGCGCCGACGCCGTCAAGATAGGCGGCGGGATGGGCAAGCTGGAGCGCGGCGGCAAGACCTCCGGGATGGCCAGCTCCGCCGAGGGCGCGCACTACTGGATGCAGTGGGCCGGGGCGGACAGCACCATCACGCAGGAGTGGGACACGGATTACACCAACGACTTCGCCTCCAGAGGGAAATGGACGGCGATGATGACCGAGCAGAAAGGCATTCCCTTCGACCTGGCCCTCGCCTTCCACACCGACGCCGGAGTGGCGCAGGCCGACACCACCATCGGGACTCTTGCCATCTACACTCTCCGCTGCGACGGGGAGAGGGAATTCTCCGACGGCAGGGACAGAATCATCAGCAGGCTGCTGTGCGACTATGTCCAGAGCCAAGTCGTGAACGACATCCGCACCGACTTCAATCCGGACTGGACACGACGGGGCCTGTGGGACAAGAGCTACAGCGAGTGCCGCACCCCGGGGGTCCCGGCGATGATTCTTGAACTCCTGAGCCACCAGAACTTCGAGGACATGAAATACGGGCTCGACCCGGCCTTCCGCTTCGAGGTCAGCCGCGCCGTCTATAAGGGCATACTCAAGACTCTCAGCGAATACTACGGTTGCCCTTACGTGGTGCAGCCGCTCCCGGTGCATGCCTTCGGCGCGAGATTCACGGGCGGGGACAAGATCCGGCTCGAGTGGAGCCCGACCCCCGACGACAAGGAGCCTACCGCCACAAGCGAGGGCTACATAGTCTATACCCGCAAGGACGGAGGGGCCTTCAACGCCGGAATCCGGACGAGCGGGACCTCCATCGAGCTGCCTCTGGAGAAAGGCCACATATACAGCTACAAGGTGGAGGCCTACAACGACGGAGGTCGCAGTTTCCCGTCGGAAATCCTCTCCGCAGGCTTGCCCAAGGAATCCGGCACAAAAGACACGGTGCTGATAGTCAACAATTTCCACAGGGTATCAGCCCCCTCTTGGATAGACGGGGAGCACTATGCCGGCTTCGATGCGCGCAAGGACGGGGGCGTTCCCTACCTCCGGGACATCAGCTACATCGGGGAGAACTACGAGTTCGACCGCAGCTCGGAGTTCATAGACAACGACTACCCGGGATTCGGCGCCACCCATGAAGACAGGGCCGGAGAGATAGTGGCCGGCAACACCCTGGACTACCCTTACCTCCACGGCAAAGCCCTCCTGAAACTGGGACACCCATTCTTCTCCATGTCATCGGAAGCGTTCTGCCAAGGGGACGCGGAAGCGAAGTTCATAGACCTTATCTGCGGCAAGCAGGGCGGGGACAAATATCCCGTCTTCCCCGAAGAGCTCCGAGAAGCCCTGTCAGCAAGGCTCGAGAAAGGGTGCAACCTGCTGCTCTCCGGCGCGAACATCGCTTCGGACGGAGACTCTCAGGCAAAGGCGTTCACCTCCTCCGCTCTCGGATACAAGCTCAGCACCCCGAGCGGTAGCCGGAGCGGGAGAATCGCAGGCATGCGCTACTCGAGCAGCCCCAACGAAGAAATCTATTGCGTGGAGAATCCGGACGGCATCTTCCCGTCCCGAAAGGGAGCGGGAGTGTGGCTGCGCTACCCCCACGGCTCCTACGCCGCGGCCACTTTCTTCACGGCCAAGGGCTACAGGGTGACGGCGATCGCCGTCCCGATAGAGACCCTGCTCGACGAGAAAGACCGTCTCAAGATATTCAGAACCGTCTCAGAGTATTTTGACGGGGGCCCCGAACCAGTGGATCATCATCAGATAGATAAGCCCTGAGATGAGGAGCACCGCCGGGATCGTGATCACCCAGGCGACGACTATGTTCTTGGCAGTAATCCATTTGACGCTCTTCACTCCCCTTGTCAGACCGGTGCCTATGATGGAGCCGGTAATCGTGTGGGTCGTACTTACCGGAATTCCGAAGAGAGCCGTCATTATCAGAGTCGCGGCCCCGGAACCCTCCGCACAGAAACCCTGCATAGGAGTCAGCTTGCTCAAGCCGTCCCCAAGGGTGCGTATGACCTTCCAGCCTCCCGTGACGGTGCCCAGCGCGATGAGGGCGTAGCATAGCATCTCCAGCCACAGCGGCACGAAGAAACCGGTATGCCCGGCCGCAATCGCAGCCTCGTGCGGGCCGGAATAGAGGAAGCGGAGCACGGCGCTGTCGGGATTGGACGCACAGGCCGAGGCGAGCAGCACGGCGATTATTCCCATGGTCTTCTGCCCGTCGTTGGCCCCGAAGCCCATCGAGAACTCGGCGCAGGATATCACCTGCAGAACCCTAAAAAGCTTGTCCGTCTTGCGGGCCTTGCACTTGCGGAAGATGAAAAGGAAGAGGCAGTTGAAAAAGAAGCCCATCGCCATACCGATGAGAGGAGCTATCACGATGAAAGCCACAGTCTTGATGATTCCGCTCATGACGAGGTACTTGGCTCCGTACACGAACCACACCGGGCCGATGAGCCCGCCTATCAGGGCGTGCGAGGCCGAAATCGGCAGGCCGCAGCGCGAGCAGAAGAATACCCAGAACACGGAACCGAGCAGGGCGGCGAGAATGACGTAGACGTCGATGCAGTTTTCGCTCACTATGCCGCTTCCCATCGTGGACGCGACCGTGAGGTCGAAGAAGAACAGGGCTGAAAAAATCCAGAACGCGGACCAGGCCACGGCGACCTTTGGAGAGAGCGCCTTGGTGGCCACGGCCGAGGCGATGCAGTTGGCCGCATCGTTCATGCCGTTGGTGAAGCTGAAGGCGAGGGCGAGCAGCGCGGTGATGAATACGACTATGAGCATCCTATCCCAACTTTACGACCACGCTTCTGACCGTGCTGGAAAGGGCCTTGGCCACATCCGAGGTATCTTCCACGGCCTGAATGATATTCTTCTTCTTGACAAGCTCGATTGGGTCTTTTTCAAACTCGAAGAGATTGCTCATATAGGACTCGTAGATGTCATCCACGATATGCTCGTTCTCCTTGATGATGTCGCACAGACGGTCAAGTTCCCTGGCCTTGTCACGCATGTTGTCCAGCAGCCCCGTGATTTCAAGGATTATCTCCGCGTCACGCAGGACGTATTCGGCGATTTCGATGACCTTGTGACTCGGGTCCTTGGGCTGGTAGATGGCGATTTTCTTGGAGCAGTCCCTGATGC
>CAVGYS010000061.1:0-1664 GCA_963633505.1 Oscillibacter sp. MSJ-31 | reverse complement strand
CGAGGAAGGTGTCCATGTCCTCGGCCATCTGATGGATGTCCTCCCTGTCGAAAGGAGTCACCACGGCGTCGAGAACCTCGTCGATGATCTTGTCGGTGATGTGGTCTCCGAGAGTCTCGCATTCCTTGATGCGGTGCGCGTAGTCCCTACGGGTGTCGGCATCTTCCTCCTTGGTCTGCTCGAGGAGCAGCTGTGCGGCGTTTTTGATATTCTCCGCCGACTGCACGAACATCGGGAAGAAACGCTTTTCCTTCACGACAAAAAACTGAAGGAGCTTGTCAATTTTCATATTAGTAGTGGATTTTTATCTGACTTATACCAATCGATGAACTTCCGTATGCCTTCGTGGAGAGTCACCCTCGGCCGATAGCCGAAATCCCGCTCGAGCTTGCCCGTGTCGGCGTAGGTGCGGTACACGTCGCCCGGCTGCATCGGCATCATGAGCTTCTGCGCAGGACGGCCGCAGGATGATTCAATCTCGCTTATGAAATCCATAAGACGCACGGGGGTGCCGCAGCCGATATTGTAAACTTCGCTCTCCAATGGGGCCTTGTCCAGCACGCGCACCACACCCTCCACAATGTCGTCGACGTAGGTGAAGTCACGCATCATGTCTCCGTTGTTGAAGACCTTTATCGGCCGCCCCTCCATGATCGCGGAGGCGAAGAGCATAGGGGACATGTCCGGCCGCCCCCAAGGACCGTAAACGGTAAAGAAACGAAGCCCCGTGGAGCGTATTCCGTAGAGCTTGGAGTAGCAGCAGGCCATCAGCTCGTCCGCCTTCTTCGTGGCGGCATAGAGGGATACGGGATTGTCCACCCTGTCATCTTCGCTGAACGGGGTCTTCTCGTTGCCCCCATAGACACTGCTCGAACTCGCATACACGAGATGTTCCACCGGGAAATGCCGGCAGCATTCGAGCACGTTCACGAAACCCGTCAAGTTGCTGTCCACGTAGGCCCATGGGTTCTCGATGGAGTAGCGTACACCGGCCTGCGCCGCCAGATTGACCACGCGGTCGAACTTCTCCTCTTCAAAGAGGCGCGGAAGAGCCTCTCTGTCCGAGATGTCCATCCTGATGAAGCGGAATCCCGGCTCGCCGGAGAGCTCATCGAGGCGCTTTTCCTTGAGGATGACCGGGTAGTAGTCGTTGAGATTGTCTATACCGACGACCTCAACCCCCTTTTCAAGCAGCCGTCTCGATAAATGGAAGCCTATGAAACCGGCCGCCCCCGTCACCAGAACCTTCATTCCCTATTGTTTTCTGTCGTATTCCGAGAATCTCGAATTGTTCGAAACGTACTCGGGCACCGTTTTCTTCATCAATATGACCATCTGAGGTATCTCCACCTCCCGGCTCAGCTTCTCCAGCTCGTCCACGACCTTGAGGGCCTCCTTCCAGTCGCATTGACGCACCCTGGCTATACGGATCTTGGAATGCTCCGTCGGCTCGGTGTTCTCCACGTTGGAGAGGACCTCCTCGTAGAGTTTCTCCCCGGGACGGAGCCCCGTATAGGTAATCTTTATGTCCTTGTCGGGCACTAGCCCGGAAAGTTCTATCATACGCCTCGCGAGCGCGTCTATCTTGACCGGCTGTCCCATGTCGAAGACGCAGATGCGGTTCTCCGTCTTCAGCGTGGCGGCCTCCATCACGAGGCGGCAGG
>CAVGYS010000060.1:526-7332 GCA_963633505.1 Oscillibacter sp. MSJ-31 | reverse complement strand
GTCTTGAGCGGGCAGCGCAGCATATACTGCTTGACCCCGCCGTTGCTGTCCGTGTACCAGATCTTGATATAATTGTCGTCCGATTCGATATAATAGAGGTTCTCCGAGTCGATGGAGAACTTGAGCACCCCGCTGCTGTCGAAAAGGGTGATGCGCTTCTCCTCGTAGGGCTTGAGAGGCGTGTCCCCCACCACGTTGGAGAAATTCATCAGACGGATGGTGTTGTTGCGGTCCGCAAGAGAAAGGTAGAGCGCGGATATCACGTACGGCACGCCGAGGCAGACGAGGGTGAAGCACAGCGCGCTGAGAAAAATGTTCCACGAGCCCCGGTCGCCGATGTCGATGATGCCGCTCCCGTCACCCTGGACGGTGAAAAAAGTATAGAGCAGGCTTATGGAGACGATTTCCAGCAAATCCCAGGCGACGTATTTCCAGATTTCGAAGTTCTCGCGGTTCCGGCAGTGGAACATCAGCACCTTGCTTATCACCACTACCGCCAGGGACACCACGATGAAGGCTATGGTGAAGAGGAACGAGGAACTGCCTCCGAGCGCGAACCAGACGTTGTTGGAGAACGGGATGGCGAGCAAGATGAGAACGAGCGAGAACAGGGCCGAAAAAGTCACGGTCCATATCAACTGATACTTGCTCAGCAGGTATCTTGGCAGCTGTTCTTTCAGGAACGACATACCGCTCATTCCGCTTAAATTCCCACAAATATATGAATTTTACGGATTCGCCGGGCAGAAAACGCCGCTTTTTGTGTATCTTTGGGCCGACATTACAACACGGAACATTTGAAAATCATGGAAAGAAAAGTAGCCGTAACCGGCCTCGGAGTACTCTCCTGCATCGGTCAGGACATCGATACGTTTTGGAACAATCTGATTAACGGGGTATGTGGGATCGACTACATCACGGAATTCCCGACGGAGGATCTGCCCGTCAAGATCGGCGGCATGATCCGCGACTTCAATCCCGAAAACTTCGGCATGGACAAGCCTTTCATCCGCAAGCAGGACCCTTTCACCATATATGCAATGGCATCGGCCTGGCAGGCGATGAAAGATTCCGCTCTCGTCTCCGGAGAGAACATCGATCCGATGAGGCTCGCCACCTACGTGGGCTCCGGGATAGGAGGATTCACTACCATACAGCGCGAGCTTGAGAAATTCCTCGAGGACCGGAGCGGAAAGTGGATCTCCCCCAACTTCGTCCCCACCATGATCAGTGACATGGCCGGAGGGCAGATAGCAATCAAATACGGAGCGCAGGGCTCCTGCATCGACATAGTGACCGCCTGCGCCACTTCAACCCACTCCATCGGCGAGGCTTTCAGAGCCATCCGGCACGGCTACGCCGACGCCGTGATAGCCGGCGGCTCCGACAGATGCACCATCCCGATCGGAATCGCGGGCTTCGCCAATGCCAAGGCCCTCACCCGTGCCGAGAATCCCAAATACGCCTCCCTGCCGTTCAACGCCAACAGGAGCGGTTTCGTGATGGCCGACGGCTCGGCGATACTCGTCCTTGAAGAATTCGAACACGCCAAGGCCCGGGGAGCGCACATCTACGCCGAAGTGGTCGGATACGGCAGCACCTGCGACGCATACCACGCCACGGCTCCGCGTCCGGACGCCACGACACAGGCGGAATGCATCAAGATCGCCCTGGAGCAGGCCGGGTTTGACAGCGCCTCTGACAACGTCTATATCAACGCCCACGGCACCGGCACCCACCTCAACGACATCGCGGAGACCCTCGCCTACAAGGAGGCGTTCGGGGATTTTGCCTACAAGTGCCACATAAGCAGCACCAAGTCAATGCACGGGCACATGTTCGGAGCCACGGGAGCTGTGGAAGCGGCGGCCACGGTGCTCGCCCTTCAGAACGGCATCGTCCCGCCGACCGTCAATCTCGACTGTCCGGACCCGGAATGCGACCTTGATTATACTCCGAACAAAGCCGTCAAAGCCGAACTCACGCTCGGCTTGAGCGATTCGTTCGGCTTCGGTGGTCACAACGCCTGTCTGGCGTTCAGAAAAGTCTGAGATTTTTATTGGACGCTGTTATGCAGCTTCCTTGAGACGCTCCGCGTTCTCGGCAATCTGCAACTGATCAATACATTCTTGAATGTCCCCGTCCATAAAGGCGGGGAGGTTGTACATCGACCAGTTGATGCGGTGGTCCGTCACTCTGCCCTGCGGGTAGTTGTAGGTGCGGATTTTGGCCGAGCGGTCACCCGTGGACACCATTGTCTTGCGCTTGGCGGCGATTCCGTCCAGATACTTCTGATGCTCAAGATTATACAGACGGGTACGGAGTTCCTCGAAGGCCCTGTCCTTGTTCTTGAGCTGGGAGCGCTCCTCCTGGCACTGCACGACGAGCCCCGTAGGGATATGGGTGAGGCGCACGGCGGAGTAGGTCGTATTCACTCCCTGCCCGCCCGGGCCGGAAGAGCAGAAGAGGTCAAGCCTGATGTCGTCCCAGTTGAGCTCCACGTCAAACTCGCCGGCCTCCGGGAAAACCGCCACCGATGCGGCGGAAGTCTGGATTCTGCCCTGGGTTTCGGTCTGAGGCACGCGCTGCACGCGGTGCACTCCGGACTCGTATTTCATCACCCCATATACGTTCTCCCCGGAAAGCTTGAATACCACCTGCTTGAAGCCTCCGGACGTGCCGGGAGTCTGGTCCGTGACTTCGAGCTTCCAGTTCTTGGTCTCGGCGAAGTGCTGATACATGCGGAAGAGGTCTCCGGCGAAAATCGCGGCCTCGTCGCCTCCGGTGCCGCCGCGAATCTCGATGATGGCGTTTTTGGAATCGTCCGGATCGGCCGGAATCAGAAGGAGTTTTATGTCCTGCTCCATCTGAGGGATGCGGGCCTCTATCTCGGACACCTCCTCGCGAGCCATCTCGCGAAGTTCGTCATCTTTCTCATTGACAAGGATATCCTTGGCGGAGGCGAGGTCCTTGGTCATCTTTTCATATTCCTTGCCCGCCTTTATGATAGGTTCCAGTTCCTTGTAGTCCTTGTTGAGCTGGACGTATCTTTTCATGTCCGACATCACCTCGGGGCTGGAAAGCTGATCCTGAAGCGAGTGGAACTTGTCCTCAAGGGAGAGCACTTTCTCCAAAAGTTTGGTATCTGCCATATTAGTCTTCTATGTTTCTGATGTAGCACCTGCGGCGCATATACGGTTCATGCTCGTAGCAGTTCCAGATGTTGGCGGCGGAATCCGATTCGAGCTGAGGGTTGGAGACGGCCCAGCGGTTGCCTATGCGGATGGCCTTGTCCCCCATCTCCTTGTAATATACCGACGACACGCCGGTGTTCTGCCATTTGCGGACGGCTCCGTTGGCCATGAGGTCGGTGACCTCGTAGTCGTGCCTGGCCCTCAACAGGTGCAGCCATCCCAGCGGGAAGCGGCGGCCACGGGCTTTCTGCAGAGCCTTTGACATGCTCGGGAAGGATATGCCGAAGGCCACGATGTCCTCCTTCTCATCGAGCAGCAGGCAGCTTGACTTGTCCGAAAGGTAGGGCAGCATCCGCTTCGCCTCGTCGTCAATCTCCTTCTCGTCCAGAGGGACGTAGCCGGGGATGTCCGAGAAACTGTCGTTGAACGCCTCGAAGAAGCGTCGCACCTCGGCAGGGTTCTTCTTGACGGAGCTGATGTCCGCGAAGTGAAGGTTCTCCTTGTCCTGCAACATCTTGGCTACCCGGCGGGTCTTGTCCGGCACGCCATGGTTCGCCACCATCCTGTATTGAATCCAGTCGCACTCCTTGTCGAAATCCAGAGCCGTCAGGAAATCATTGTAGTACGGGTAGTTGTATGGGCAGTTGAACGGAGGCGTAAATTCATAGCCCTCCACGAGCATCCCCTGCCGGCCGAGAGTGTTGTAGCTCAGCGGCCCGTGAATCTCGGTCATCCCCTCCTTCCGCGCCCAGTCCGACGCAGCCCCGATGAGCAGACGCGCCACCTCGATGTCATCCACGCAGTCAAACCAGCCGAAACGTACGCGCCTTACGGCGTAGAGTTCATTGTAACGGGGGTTTATGATCGCGCATATCCGCCCGACCACACGCCCCGAGTCCAGGACGAGCCACATCTTCCTCTTGCAATAGGACAAGTACGCGACCTTGGTCAGCAGGAACAGTTCATCCGAATGAAGTGCAGGGACGTATTGCGGGCAACCGCGATAAAGCTCATCCGGAAAAAGGATGAAGCGGAGCAAATCGCGGCGATCGCTGACTTCTGTCAATCTATATTCTGCCATAAATGGTTTCGGTGTACATACGAGCCTGCAAATTTAGGAAAATTCTTCGGAACGGGCATCACAGTCCTTTGGCCTTGCCTTCGTCCCAGATGGCGTCCATCTCGGAGAGGGTCATCTCGGAGAGTTTGCGGCCCTTGCGGATGGTGTTCTCTTCAAGGTAGGTGAAGCGGCGGCGGAACTTGCTGCAGCATCCGCCCAGCGCCTTCTCCGGATCGACCCCGTAGAGCCTTGAGGCATTGATGACGGCAAAGAGCAGGTCGCCGAATTCCTCTTCTTCGTGGGCGAAGTCATTCTCCCCGCAAGCCTCCTTCACCTCGCACAGCTCCTCGTCCACCTTGTCCCAGACGTCTTCCCTTTTCTCCCAGTCAAACCCGCATCCGCGCGCCTTCTCCTGCATGGAGAGGGCCTTGAGGATTGCGGGCATCGCATCCGGGATTCCGGACATGACGGTCTTGTTGCCGTCTTTTTCCTTGGCCTTGACAAGCTCCCAAGTATCAGCTATTTCTTTGGCGCTCAAAGGTTTTCCGGCAGTATCTCCAAACACGTGCGGATGGCGGAACACCATCTTGTCACAGACTTTCTCCAGGGCGTCGGCGATATCGAACCTCCCCTGTTCCTCCCCTATCCGACAGTAGAAGGCGATATGATACAGGAGGTCTCCGAGCTCCTTGGCGATGGACGGAGCGTCGTCCTTCACTATGGCGTCGCTCAGTTCATAGACTTCTTCTTCCGTCATGGGGCGGATGGACTCCATCGTCTGCTCCGCGTTCCACGGACATTTCTCGCGCAGCGCGTCCATCGTGTCCAGAAGCCTGGAGAACGCCGCGAGTTTTTCCTCTTTTGTGTGCATTGATTATTTTGCTATTTTTGTCGGCACAAATCTAATAATTATTATTCTCATATCATGAAGCCGATGCACTTCGTTTCCGCAGATGAGGCGGTCAGCCACATCCCCTCACACTGCCACATACACCTCAGCAGCGTCGCCAGCGTGCCGCATTGTCTCATCTCCGCGCTCTGCCGCAGGGCCGACGACGGGGACGTCGAGGACTTGCATTTCCACCACTTCCACACTGAGGGGCCGGCCCCTTACAGCGAGCCCAGATACGAAGGCATCTTCTTCGAGCAGGGCTTCTTCGTGGGGCCGAACGTGCGCAAAAACGTCAACGCCGGCTACGCCGACTATCTGCCTGTGCATCTGGGAGAAAGCCAGAAACTCTATCGGGACGGGGCCATCAGGCTCGGAGCGGCCCTGGTCAACGTGTCTCTCCCCAACGCCGAGGGCAAAGTCAGCCTCGGCACCTCCGTGGACTGTTCGGTGGCCGCAGTCGAAACTGCCGACATAGTGATAGGGGTGGTCAACCCGAACGTGCCTTTTGCCTACGGCGACCTGCTGGATCTGGAAAGCTTCGACTATCTCGTGCAGGACGACACCCCTCTCGTGACGGCGGGATTCGCGGAGCCGACTCCGACCGAAGTGCTGATCGGGAAGAACTGCGCCGCCCTCGTGGATGACGGAGACTGCATCCAGATGGGAATCGGAGCCCTTCCGAACGCGCTCGCCGCGCAGCTGCGCCATCACAAGCACCTCGGGCTGCACACGGAAATGTTCGCCGACGGACTGCTCTCCCTGATCAAGTCCGGGGTGATCGACGGGAGCCGCAAGAAGATAGACACCGGCAAGGTAGTGGCCTCGTTCCTGCTCGGATCTAATGAAGTGTATTCGTTCATCAACGACAACCCGGACGTGCTGATGAAAGACATCAAGTACACCAATGATCCGTGGGTCATCTCGCAGAATCCCAACATGAAAGCCATCAACTCGGCCACGGAGGTGGACCTGACCGGACAGATCAGCGCCGACTCCATCGGCACCCGCATATTCAGCGGAACCGGAGGACAGCTCGAGTTCGTGCGCGGAGCCACGATGTCCAAGGGCGGCAAGAGCATCACCGCCTTCGCATCACGCACCAACAAGGGCAAGAACAAGATAGTCGCGGAGCTCAACCCGGGGGCCGGAGTGGTCACGCCGAGAGCGGACGCGCATTGGATAGTGACCGAATACGGAGCCGTGGACCTCTACGGCAAAAGCCTTCAGGAACGGGCCAAGTTGATGATAAGCATAGCCCACCCGGATGACAGGGAGATGCTTGACCGCCAGGCTTTCGAGCGCTTCGGCCCGCACTGGCACAATCTTTCGCTTTAAAGTTTTCCCGCGCGGGTGGCGAAGTCGATGATGAAATCCGCCGTGCCGTCTATCCCAAGGATGGACGAATCGATGCAGAGATCATAATTCGACGCCACTCCCCAATGGCTGAAAGTGAAGAAGTTATAGTAACTCTCACGGGCCTTGTCCTTGCGGCTTATCAGCTTCGCGGCTTCTTCGTCGGAGATGTTGAGTCTCTCGCTGACACGCTTTCTGCGGCACTCGTCGGGAGCGCAGACAAAAACGTCCACACAGTCCATGTCCCGGAGCACGTAGTCGGATGCCCGACCGACGAAGATTGCGCTCGAACTGTCCGCTATACGGC
>CAVGYS010000060.1:0-516 GCA_963633505.1 Oscillibacter sp. MSJ-31 | reverse complement strand
GGATACGGAAAATCTCCCTGTCGTTGAGGCCGGAAGGCTGGAAGCTCAATTCGAGGAGCCGCTTCTGCTCGTCGCTGCGACGGAAGAGTTCCGCGCTGAAGCCGCTCTCCTGCGCAGCCTTGATTATCAGTTCGTTGTCATAGACCTTGACCCCAAGTTTCTCCCCGAGGGCTACGGCTACGCTCTTGCCCCCGCTGCCGAACTGCCGGCCTACGTTTATTATGATATGCCTGTCCATAAAAATTATGTGATTGTCATTTGATCGCGCTGCCGAGGGAATCCGCATTCTCCCCGTCGCTGAGCTTGTCGAACTTGCGGAAGAGCCGCACTATGAAGATGACAGATATGACCACGGACGCGATATCCGAAATCGGGAAACTTATCCACACGCCCTTCTCCTGCATCCACAAAGGCAGGGTGTATATCAGAGGCAGAAGGAAAATCAGCTGACGCGAGAGCGAGAGGAATATCGACGTGCCGACCATGCCCAGACACTGGAAGAAAGTCGAAGTGACT
>CAVGYS010000059.1:0-7339 GCA_963633505.1 Oscillibacter sp. MSJ-31 | reverse complement strand
GGAGCGGGCTGCTACTAGTAGCGATCCTCTGAGGAAACTGAAAGTTTCTTGCGACCGTGAGCGCGGCGGGAAGCAAGAACCCTGCGTCCGTTGGCGGTGCTCATACGCTCGCGAAAGCCGTGCTTGTTGACTCTCTTACGGTTTGACGGTTGAAATGTCCTTTTCATTATCGTATTCTTTTTTAATTATTCAGATTCGGGAGGGCAAAGATAGGATTTTCCTATCTCAATTACAAATTTTTCTGCGAAATACTCGTCACTCAGCCAGTCCGATATCTTCCAGCACCGGATGTTGCGCGCATCAAGACGGCATTTTCGGAGCAATTCGGATATCTCGGCATTGACGTCCCCACCCTTGAGATACAGTATGCTCCGGCGGAATTTGCCCCTCACCCAGGGATAGAATTTATCCAGAGAAGTGACGGCGCGCGACACCACCCAGTCGTACGTGTCCGGGAGAGATTCGGCTCGCGCGTTGACGCAGCGGACGTTCTCCAACCCCAGCCCATGTGCCACGGCGGCGGCCACGGAGATCTTCTTGCCGATGGAGTCGCAGAGCGTAAAATCCGTCCGGGGAAAATTCATCGCGAGAGGGATGCCGGGGAATCCCCCGCCCGTGCCGACGTCCAGCACGCTCGCCCCGTCCCAGACTCCCTCACCGTAGAAACGCCGGAGGTATTCGGCTATGGCGAGAGAATGCAGGACGTGATGCTCATAGATATTGTCCACGTCCTTGCGCGAAATCACGTTTATCCTGGAGTTCCACTCCAGGTATAGGCTTGTCAGCTTGTCGTAATCGGTCATCGTTCTTCAGAAGATTTCATTTCATCTATCATCGCTTTTGCGCGCCTTATGCGCGTGCGCACGGTATTGAGCTCTATTCCAAGCTCTTCGGCTATCTCCTTGTACTGAAGGCCGTCGAGGAGCCTCCTGCGTGCTATCTCCCGGTACAGGTCGGGCAGGGCCTCTATGCAGGACTGAAGGCTCTCCGAATCTTCATCCTTGATGATGCTTTCGAGAGGCGTCACCTCAGTATCCCCAAGGGTTTCCACAGCGGCGCCGGCCGTAGTGGAATTGTCATCGAGCGAGACCAGCTTGCGCTGATTGCGCGCCTCGGTCTCGATGGTGTCCAGAGCCGTATTGCGGGCGATGGCCCGGAGCCAGGTGGAGAACAGGCTCTTGGAGGGGTCGTAGCTGCGTATCTGCCGGAACGCCTTCTCGAAACTCCGGGAGCAGATGTCGTCTATGTAGAAGTCGTCGAGCTGCTTGACGGTACTGGCAAGATAGGATTTGAGGGACGCTATGTTGGTGTCCCACAGCTCCGTAAAGGCGGTGCCGTCGCCGATTATCGCCCGGCGGATCAGTTCATCAGTGGGCGTCGAGCCAGTTTTTGCCATAATTGCATTCTACGGTAAGAGGAACGGAAAGTTTCACCACGTTCTCCATCTGCCCGGTGAGCATGGAGCGCACGGCATCAATCTCGGAGGAAGGCACCTCCAGCAGAAGTTCATCGTGTATCTGAAGAACCATTCGGGACTTGTAGCCGCCTTCACGAAGCTGCTTGTCAACTCCGATCATCGCCAATTTGATGATGTCCGCCGCCGTGCCCTGTATCGGGGCGTTGACGGCATTGCGTTCGGCGATGGAGCGCACGGCGGCGCTGCCGGAACTGATGTCCGGCAGATATCTCCTGCGCCCGAAAAGCGTCTCGACATAGCCGTTTTGACGGGCAGAAGACAGAGTATCGTCGATATACCTGCGAATCGAAGGGAAAGAGGCGAAATAGTCCCCGATTATCTTCGAGGCCTCCTGCCGGCCGCAGCCCAGTCGCTGGCTCAGTCCGAAGGCCGAGATGCCGTACATTATTCCGAAGTTGGCCGTCTTGGCGATGCGCCTCTGGTCGGGGGTCACGTCCTGCGGGGCGATCCCGAAAATCTTGGCCGCCGTGGCCGCATGAACGTCCAGTCCCTTCCGGAACGCCTCCGTAAGGTGAGTGTCCCCGCTGAAATGCGCCATCAGCCGGAGCTCGATCTGAGAGTAGTCGGCCGACATCATGACGCTGTCCGGAGACTCCGCCACGAAGGCCCGGCGTATCTCACGGCCAAGGTCCGTACGTATCGGTATGTTCTGAAGGTTCGGGTTGGAAGAGGACAGCCTCCCGGTCGCCGTCATCGTCTGGTTGAACGTCGTGTGCACCCTGCCGTCGAGCGGAGAGACGTAGCCGGCGAACGGTTCTATGTAGGTCGACAGCAATTTGCGCATGGCGCGGTAATCGAGAATCGCCTCTATTATGGGGCTGCGGTCCGAGAGGGCCTGGAGAGTCTGCTCGTCAGTGGGCCAGCTGCCGGAACGCGGCTTGCGGGCCTTGGGGTCGAGGGCCATCTTCTCGAAAAGCACCACCCCGAGCTGCTTGGGAGACGCCACGTTCAGTCCCGGCTCCCCTGCAAGCTGACGCACCTGGGCTTCCCTTTCCGCGATTCTGGAACGAAGCATCGCGGCGAAGCCGGAGAGCGACTCAAGATCGACCTTGACCCCGGCTCTCTCCATCCTGGAGAGCACTCCGATCAGAGGCTCCTCGATGCGTTCATACAGCTCCCTCAGTCCCGGCGTGGCGTCGATTTCCTTTTCAAGGCGCGTGGAAAGCATCAGGGACGCAAGGGCCGCGCGCGACAAGCTGTCGGAAGACTCCTGCTGCTGCGCCTCGTCAAACAGCGACACCTCCGCATTCCCGCCCTCATTCAACTCGACTCCGAGATAGGACCGGGCCATGTCTTCAAGGGAGTGACTGCGCTCCGGATTGAGAAGATAGTGCATCAGCTCCACGTCTACCAACTTGCCGCGAAGACTTATGCCGGAAGCGGACAGAGATCTCATCACCGATTTCAACCCGGTCCCCGCCTTCCCGACTGAAGCGTCCTCCAGAAGTCCACGGAATTCCTCGGGGTCGCCGCAGGCGCACTTCCCCTCCACCGCCACATAGACCCTCCCGCCGTCAACTGACAGCGCGATGCGGGAATCGCCTTTCACGAGAGTTTTCAAAGCATCCGGAGACACTTTCTCCACCTCCAAGCCCACAGGCATAGGCTCCCCATCCTGCCGCTGCTCCCCGGAAGCGGCCGCGATACGCGAGAGAGTCTTCTTGAGGGACGGCATCTCGTACTCGTCAAGCAGGGCGGAGGCGGCCGGAGTGCAGCACGGGCGGAAGGCCATCCCGTCGATATCGACGTCCACCGGGACGTCGGTGCGTATGGTGACCAGTTCTTCGGAAAGTTTGATATGTGGTCCGGCCTCCTCCAGCATCTGTCGCTGGCGCCCGGTAAGTTCCGAAATATGAGCATATATTCCTTCGGTCGTGCCGTACTTGGAAAGCAGCTTGGATGCCCCCACCGGGCCGATTCCCTGCACCCCTGGGACGTTGTCCGAAGTGTCGCCGCACAGGGTGAGGATGTCGCGCACCTGCGACGTCCGGGCAATCTTCCACTTGGCACATACGGCCGCCTCGTCCAGAATTTCGTTCTCCGAACCGGATTTGCCCGGCTTGTACTGGAAGACGTGCGGGGAGACTAGCTGGCCATAATCCTTGTCGGGAGTGACCATATAGACGTCCATTCGCTCCGAGGCGAACTTCTTCGCCACGGTGCCTATCATGTCATCGGCCTCGAACCCCTGCACCATCAGCACGGGGACGTTCAGAGAACGGACGATGGCGGTGAGCGGCTCCAGCGCATCTATCACGAGCTGCGGCGTCTCGCTGCGGTTGGCCTTGTAGAGCGGGTAGAGCTTGTTGCGGAAGGTCCCTCCAGGCGGGTCGAAACACACTGCAAGATGGCTGGGCGACTCACGATCGATCAATTCGAGGAGATATTTGGTAAATCCGAAAAGAATGGAGGTGTCAGCCCCCTTGGAGTTGACCATGGGGCGGCCCAGAAACGCATAGTACATCTTGAAGATGAGCGCGTGGCCGTCGATGAGAAAAAGTTTCATTAGGCAAAGATGAAACTTTTTTTGAAACTTCGCAAAAAGTCGCATCAGCGATGCGGCGGAGACGCAGCCCCGTGAAAATCAGTTGAGGTACCAGGATTCGAACCTGGGCAGACAGAACCAAAATCTGTAGTGCTACCATTACACCATACCTCAATTCCGGCTGCAAATATAAGAAACTGTTTTGAAATAATTCCTCAAAACAGCTTCTCAGCGTTTCGCCTTGAAATATGACTTCACCAGCTCCGAACATTCTTCACTCAGAATGCCGGAAGACACCTGCGTCTGCGGGTGCAGCAGGGACGGAGCGTAGAGCGAGAAGCCGCGCTTGGGGTCGGAAGCCCCATAGACTAGAGTCCCCAACTGCGCCCAGCAGAGAGCGGCCGAGCACATGGGACAGGGTTCCACGGTGACATATAAAGTACAGTCGCCAAGGTATTTGCCTCCAACGGCCTCGGTGGCTGCGGTGAGAGCAATCATCTCGGCGTGCGCCGTGGGATCGTGCAGGCGTTCGGTCATATTGTGCCCCCGCGCTATGATGCGCCCCCGGCATACCACCACCGCCCCAATGGGCACCTCGTCCTCGGATAGGGCCTCCCGCGCCTCGCGCAGGGCTTCGCGCATATATTTCTCCTTCTCTTCCATCAATTAGCAGCTGTTTTCTCCAATATGTCCTCCCACACCCGGAGTTTGTCCGTCTCATTGAGAATCTCGTGACGCATCCCCGGATAGAGCTTGAGGTCGGTATTTTTGTACCCCACTTCTTTCATAAGGGCCACGGCCTTCCCTATGGCGTTCTCGTTTATCAGGCACGGGTCATCGGCTCCCGAGATGAAGTGCACCGGCAGGTCGGGATTGGAGAGTTTCCAGCCCTTGCGGGAGTAGCAGTCCTTCATCAGAGCCGTGAGGTTGGAGAATCCGTTGGCGGTGAAGCGGAACATGCAGAGCGGGTCGCTGTGATATGCCTTGAGGGTCTGCTTGTCGGAGCACACCCACGCGACGGGGTAGCCCTCCCGCTCGAACGGGGCGTTGAACGAGCCGAACGAGAGCTTCTGGAGAATCTTCGGCCTGCTGTGCCCGCCCGCGAACAGCACGAAACAGTCGGCGAGGAACTTGCCGGCCCCCTTGGCAGGGTTGTCGCTCGGGCAGCCGCATACGAAGAGCACGTCTATCATGTCGTCATACCTCTTCGCGAAAGAACGGACGACCATCGAACCCATGCTGTGGCCGAGCAGCACGTGCCGCAGTCCAGGATAATGAGCTTTCGCCCACTCGGAAACCACTCTGACGTCCTCCACCATCGCCTTCCAGCCTCCCCGGTACATGAAGCCGAGGTCATCCGGGCTCTTCACCGACTCGCCATGCCCGCGATGGTCGTGGATGATGCAGACATAGCCGCGTTCCGAGAGATATTCCATGAAGGGAACGTACCTCTCCTTGTGTTCGCACATACCGTGCACTATCTGGAAGATGCCCCTCTGCGGGCCCTGCGGTTCCGTCACGAGCACGCCCAGGTCGAGGTCATCGGCGGAAGCCTTGAGTTTCAATGATTTCATCAGCAATGGGTTTTGGGCAAAATTACCAACTTTTTTTCGCTGCGACAAGAGTTTCCCCAAGAGACGTTGTCTTGTCCGCGGAATTGTCGTATCTTCGCTTACATGAACAGATACATCTTGTCGGTGGACCAGGGCACCAGCAGTTCCAAGGCCATAGTTTTCGATGAGCACGGGCACCAGGTGGCCATGTGCTCCAAGGAATTCACCCAGCTCTTTCCGCGTCAGGCGTGGGTGGAGCAGAACCCGCTGGACATCCTCTCGTCCGTGCGCGCCGTGATCAACGAAGCCGTTTCACGGGTGCGCGACGCCGAGATCACCGCGATGGGCATCACCAACCAGAGGGAGACCACCATCGTCTGGGACGCCGCCTCCGGGAGGCCGATATGCAACGCCATCGTCTGGCAGGACCGCCGCACGTCCTCGTTCTGCGATTCGCTCAAGGCCAAGGGGCTCACGGAGATAATACAGGCCAAGACCGGACTGGTCATCGACGCCTACTTCAGCGCCTCCAAGATACGCTGGGTTCTCCAGAACGTCCCCGGGGCGCGCAAGAAGGCCCAGGATGGCAGGCTCCGCTTCGGCACGGTGGACAGCTGGCTCATCTGGAATCTCACCGGCGGCAAGGTTCACGCCACCGACGTGACCAACGCCTCGCGCACGATGCTCTTCAACATCAACACCCTCTCCTGGGACGGCGAGCTGCTCGACCTCTTCGGCATCCCCGAATCCATGATGCCGCACGTGCGTTCCTCCGACTCGTTTTACGGGGAAGCCACGGTGCTCGGGCACAACATCCCGATAACCGGGGTCGCCGGTGACCAGCAGGCCGCGCTCTTCGGGCAAATGTGCATCGAGGAGGGTTCGATGAAAAACACCTACGGCACGGGCTGCTTCCTGTTGATGAACTGCGGGGACAAGCCCATCCTTTCGGAGAACAGACTGCTCACCACGGTGGCGTGGAAACTCAAGGACAGGGTGACCTACGCCCTCGAGGGAAGCATCTTCGTGGCCGGGGCGGCGGTGCAGTGGCTTCGCGACGGGCTCGGAATCATCAAGGATTCATCCGAGGTGGAAGCCCTCGCCTCCTCTGTCCAGGACAACGGAGGGGTGTACTTCGTGCCGGCATTGACCGGAATGGGGGCCCCCTACTGGAATCAGGACGTGCGCGGGGTGCTTACGGGGCTCACCCGGGGAGCCACGGCCGCCCACATAGCCAGAGCGACCCTCGAAGGCATAGCCTTCCAGACCATGGACATCGTCGCCGCGATGGAGCGGGATGCCGGGATTCTCATCTCGGAGCTGAAAGTTGACGGAGGCGCATCGCGCAACAACCTTTTGATGCAGTTTCAGGCCGACATCCTCGGCACGGAGGTCATCCGTCCCAAAGTGACGGAAATCACGGGGCTCGGTGCCGCCTATATGGCGGGGCTGGGTGCGGGAGTCTGGTCTTCCGTCAATGAACTTCAGGACAACTGGGAAGCCGAGCGCCGCTTCTCCCGCAGGGCCTCGGAGTCCCGGATGGCCGAATCCAAGGCCGCCTGGGCCGCCGCCGTCAGGAAAGCCCTGGCGGAGTAATCCTCCGCCCGATTTGGAAGCCGGAGAAAGAAAGTATCCCCCAGTTCAGTTCACCCTGCCGGCCTAGTCTTTCGGTATCGTAAAGGATGAGTGCACTTCATTAGATAATCTTCTCCAGATTTTCTCTTTCCGCGGGGAAAAACTCAAGAATATGATTGATGAGTAACTCTCTTAAATCTCCTATGACCGTCCACGTACCCATATCCAAAAACTGCATCACTGTGTCAA
>CAVGYS010000058.1:1662-7439 GCA_963633505.1 Oscillibacter sp. MSJ-31 | reverse complement strand
AGTCTTTGCTGCTGTTGGGAGTCCCGGCCGAGCAGATAGGGATTGCCACCGGGCTATCTTCCGAGCGGATAAAAGCGTTGAAAGACAATTAAGTCCCCGGCCGATGGGCCTATATGACCCATAACATAAAAAGTGGCCAAAAAGTCGAAAGACTGATCGGCCACTCTCTTTTTTTCAGCTTCTTAGTCCCAACCGAGAATCTTCTTGAAATCGTACGACTCGGGGTCGTCCACATAGGCCTTGGCGGCCTCGTAGTCCTGCTCGCTGAGGAAGTGGCAGATGTGGTTGAAGTAGTTCTTGGCCGTACCGCAGCTGATGTCCACACGGCGCGGCGGAATCTTGCCCTCGGCGTTCTGCAGCTTGTGCAGGTAGAGAGGCTTGGCCTCGCCATAGGCATCAACATAGACCATGCATCCGGTCTCCCCCTTCATATAGAGGTCATACACTCCCATCGCAAGCTCGGTGCAATACGTCAAATCGAACGCGACAGGATCCTGGCAGCGGATATCGTAGCCGATCTCTACAGGACGGGTCTTCACCTTGAGACGGGTCTTCTTCATCGCCTTCTCGAGAAGCTCGTCGAAGAGCACCGACTTGGAAATCTTGCCAAGCTCCGGGTGACCATGCTCGTCATAGGTCATGTGTACTCCGGCGGACTTGATGTCCTCCTCGGCCAGGTCGTGGAACACGCCTTCGGCGACCACCACGGTACCATAGTCGATTCCAAGCACCTTGCGCCTGATGATGGACGAAAGGGCCAGCTTGATGATTTTGTCTATGGTGATTTCGGTCTTGTTGAACATCTCCGGGATGATGGTCATCGGACAGTGCGTGGCTTCTCCGATGCCCAGCGCCAGATGTCCTGCCGAACGGCCCATGGCTGAAATGAGCAGCCAGTTGCCGGAAGTGCGGGCGTCTTCATAGACGGTGCCCGCAATGTGCGCACCCTCGTCCTTGGCGGAATTGAAACCGAAAGTCGGGGCGTTGTCCGGAAGAGGAAGGTCGTTGTCGATCGTCTTCGGAACGTGTATATTGCGGATAGGATACTTGTGCTTCTCGAGGAACATCGCGATGCGATTGGCCGTCGATGCGGTGTCGTCACCTCCCACGGTCACGAGAAGCTTGATGTTGTTGTCCTTGAAAAGGTCAAGATTGAAATTTTTCTCAAAATCCTCGTCTGTCGGCTTGAAACGGCTCATCTGGAGATGGGAACCGCCCCTCTTGAAATAATAGTCAGCCTTGAGGAAGTCGATGTCTTCAGTGCGCGGAGTCTTGGAGAAAAGGCCGCTGTAGCCGCCGTGAAGGCCTATCACCCTGAAACCGTTGCTCAAAAAAGTTTTGGCGACTGAACACACGACAGTGTTCATTCCGGGAGCCGGCCCGCCGCCGCAAAGGATAATTACGGAATCTTTCATTTGACAAAAATTAAAACCTGCGAATTTATAAACACTTCCGCTCTTTTCCAAACGCCGGGCATCGATTGGAGGCCCGTTCGGGCCGCAGATTCCGTTCAGCGCGCGGCAAGGGGAGATTATTCGAAAAGAAATTGTAATTTTGTAGTTTATGGACAAGACGACGGCACAGAATAGGATAGAAGAACTCAGGCGGGTCCTCAGGGAGAACAGCCACCGCTACTACGTGGACAACTCCCCGACGATGAGCGACTACGAGTTCGACACTCTCATGCACGAGCTCGATGCGCTCGCGATGGAATGGCCGGAACTGGACAGAGCGGATTCGCCGACTCACAAGGTCGGTTCCGATCTGGGGGAAGCCGACTCCCGGGCGATTGAAGACTCCCCTCGCGGGGGCTTCGTCCAAAGGCCGCACCGCTACCCCATGCTGTCCCTATCCAACACCTATTCTCTCCCCGAGATCGAGGATTTTGTCCTCCGCGCGGAGAAGGCGCTCGGCAAGACCGACTTCAGCTACTGCTGCGAGCTGAAATTCGACGGCACGGCAATCTGCCTGACATACAGGGACGGAGTCCTTGTGACCGCGCTGACAAGAGGCGACGGAGTCGTGGGGGACGACGTGACCGCCAACGCCCTGCGCATACACGGCATTCCGCACCATCTCCGGGGGAACTACCCGCCCGAATTCGAAATCCGCGGCGAAGTGCTGATGCCCTACGAGAAGTTCGACGCCCTCAACAAGTCGAGGGAGGAAAACGAAGAAGCCCCCTTTGCCAACCCGCGCAACGCCGCGTCCGGCTCACTCAAGCTCGCCGATCCCGATGAAGTGGCGCAAAGAGGCCTCATTTGCACCCTATACCACATCCCGGCGGAATCCGTCACTTTCAATTCGCATTCCGAAGCGCTGGACGCAGCCGCATCCTGGGGACTCCCCGTCTCGGACAAGAGACGGATCTGCCACAATCTCAAGGAAATAGAAGACTACATCGACCATTGGGACACGGAGAGGAAGTTCCTTCCTTTCGCGACCGACGGCATAGTGATAAAAATCAATGAACTCTCAGCCCAGCGCGAGCTCGGATACACGGCCAAAAGCCCCAGATGGGCGGTAGCCTACAAGTTCAAGGCCGAGCAGGCCTGCCCGAAGCTCCTGAGCATCGACTATCAGGTCGGGCGCACGGGGGCAGTGACCCCGGTCGCGAACCTCGAACCGGTACAGCTCAGCGGCACGGTGGTCAGGCGCGCGACCCTCAACAACGCGGGGATGATGAAGCAGATGGACATCCGCATCGGAGACTACGTGTTCGTGGAGAAGGGCGGGGAGATCATTCCGAAGATTACGGGAGTCGATCTGTCGAAACGCGGGGCGGACGTCATCGTGCCGGAATTCCCGAAAGTCTGCCCCGACTGCGGGACGCCTCTTGTCAAGGAAGAAGACGGGGCCAGATGGTTCTGCCCCGACAGCGCAGGCTGCCCGATGCAGATCAAGGGAAGAATCCTGCATTTCGTGTCCAGGAAGGCAATGGACATTCTGGCCGGAGAATCCACAGTCGAGCAGCTCTATGACTGCCGCCTCGTCACGAAGCCGTCCGACCTCTACAGGCTCAATTCCCTCCAGCTGCTCGGGCTCGAAGGCTGGAAGGAGAAGTCAGTGAGGAATTTCATGGACAGCATCGCGGCCTCGCGCGAGGTGCCGTTCGACAGGGTGCTCTTCGCCCTCGGAATCAGATATGTCGGACAGACCACGGCCAAGAGCCTTGCAAAGCATTTCGGCAGTCTGGACAGGTTCAAGGCGGCGAGCCTCGAAGAGCTCAGAGAGGCCGAGGACGTCGGAGAGATAATCGCCGGAAGCGTATATGCCTACTTCCACGACGCGGCGCAGCTGGAAGAAGTCGAAAACCTGCGCAGGGCCGGGCTGAAGTTCGAAATGAACGCAGCGTCCTCCGGCGGCTCCAAGGTCCTTAGGGGGATGACCATCGTCGTGTCGGGCAACTTCAGCGTCAGCCGGGACGAGATAAAGGAGATGATCTCCTCCAACGGCGGCAAGGCCGCCTCTTCGGTCAGCGGGAAGACCACTTTCCTTCTCGCAGGCTCCAAACCCGGACCGGAGAAGCTCAAGAAATGCGCCGAGCTGGGAATCCCCGTCAAATCCGAGGAGGATTTCCGCGCGCTCCTGCCGAAGGGAGAAGGCGGCAGCGAAAACAAGGTTCCAAGTCAAGCTTCGCTCTTCTGATGATTAAAATCCCGGAGAAAATAGCGGTTCTCTTCACGGACAGGATATGGTCCCTTGACACCTCGGGGTGCTCGAAGGCCTACGCTTCGCTGGTACACCTGCTGAAGTTGGTCCTGATTACCGTCAACACTTTCTCCCAGAACAGGATGGGCTACCAGTGCATCGCCCTGAGCTACTTCGTCATGATGGCGCTCGTCCCGTTCGTGGCCTTCCTCTTCGCCCTTACGGACGGGTTCGGCATCTCCGACAGGATAGCCGACGGCCTGTATATGATTTTCCCGGCCAACCCCGAGTTCGTCAGCACCATGATGGAAAAGGCCAACGGCCTGCTGGATGGCGCCAAGGGTGGCGGAGCGGGACTGGTGTCGTTCCTGATTTTCCTCTGGGCCATCATCTGGATGATGTTCCAGGTGGAGACGGTGTTCAACAACGTCTGGGGCATCCGCAAGATTCCGCGCAAGCTCTACAAGAGATTCGGCTTCTACCTGATCATCCTCGTCCTCTCCCCGCTGCTCGTCTTCGTGTTCAGTGCCGGCATAGCCTTCTATGCCAACGTCACGAACCTCTTCGGGCTCGACAGCACGAACCTGACCTTCCTCTCGAAGGCCCTTGGGTATCTCGGCTTCTACTCCGTCTCGACGCTAACCTTCTCGGCCATGTTCACCCTCATCCCCGCCGCCAAGGTCAAGTATCGCTACGGCCTGCAGTCGGCGGCACTGACCGCCCTCGTGTTCGTGGTTTTCCAGTATCTGTATCTGGAGACGCAGATGTTCATCGGCAAGCTCAGCAGCGCATACGGGGTGATCGCCGCCATCCCCCTCTTCCTGATTTGGCTGAATTACAGTTGGCAGATAATAATATATGGTGCTGAACTCACTTACGGGTTCCAGAACGTTGACAAGTATAAGGTCCCTGAATGGGACAGCGAGAACAGAGAATGAGTTTTTCAGAATTTACAAAGGATGACTATCGGCTGATAGACAAAGAGTATGAATCACTTATGGAAGTCGCGCGCCCAAGGCTCCGCAACGCCGAACAGGTCGAGACGGTCCGCAAGGCGTTCGAATTCGCCAACCAGGCGCACAAGAACGTCCGCAGGCGTTCCGGCGAGCCGTACATGATACACCCCGTGGAGGTCGCGAAGATCGTGGTGTCCGACATCGGCCTGGGATGCAAGTCCATCTGCGCGGCGCTGCTTCACGACGTGGTGGAGGACACCGGCTACACGGTCGAGGACATCCGCAGCCTTTTCGGCGACAAGATAGCCTCCCTCGTGGACGGACTGACGAAAATCAAGACCGTGCTCGACAATGAGGACCGGAAGGGAGTCACGATGAGCACGGAAAGCCTTCAGGCCGAGAATTTCAAACGCATCCTGCTGACTCTCAACGACGACGTGCGCGTGGTCCTTATCAAGCTTGCCGACCGCCTGCACAACTGCCGCACCATAGAATACATGCCCGAACACAAGCGGGACAAGATTCTCTCGGAGACGATGTTCATCTTCATCCCGCTCGCCCACAGGCTCGGACTCTACGGGGTCAAGTCGGAGATGGAGAACATCTGGCTGAAATACAAGGAGCCGGAGGCCTACAGGGACATCTCCGACAAGATCAGCCGCGACATAGCCGAGAGGGAGAAGGACATCGACGAGTTCATCGAGCCGATAGACAAGGCCCTGAAGGCGGCGGGATACGACTTCACCGTCCGCAAGCGGATCAAGACCCCCTACTCCATCTGGTACAAGATGCACAACAAGCACGTGCCGTTCGAGCAGATCTTCGACCTCTATGCGGTGCGCATAGTCTTCAACCCCAAGCAGGACGGGCCGCAGAGCGAAAGGGATCAGGCCTACCTCATCTTCTCGACCATCACGAACCTCTACCGGGAGAACGTCAGCCGGAGACGGGACTGGATCGCCCAGCCGAAAAACAACGGCTACGAGGCTCTGCACTGCACCCTGATGAGCCATGCCGGAGTCTGGGTGGAAGTCCAGATCCGCTCGCGCAGGATGGACGACATCGCCGAGAAGGGCATCGCCGCCCACTGGGCCTACAAGAAAGACGGATACATCTCCGAGAACGACTCCGAGATGGACAAGTGGCTGGCCCAGGTCCACGACATTCTCC
>CAVGYS010000058.1:0-1514 GCA_963633505.1 Oscillibacter sp. MSJ-31 | reverse complement strand
CTCGCCTACATGATCCACTCCCACATCGGGAACACGGCCATCGCGGCCAAAGTGAACATGAAACTCGTACCGCTCTCGCAGACCCTCAAGTCCGGAGACCAGGTCGAAATCATCACCGCCGCCAACGCCGCCCCGAAAAAGGAATGGCTCCAGTTCCTTCAGACCAGGTATGCGAGGACCAAGGTGATCGAGTACTTCCGGAGCGACAGGGAACGGATAGCCGCCGACGGAGAGAGGATCTACAATGAACGCATCCTCCAGATGGGGCTCGACAACACCCGCGCCCTGCTGAAGAGGTTCATGGATTTCAATCAGATACGCGACGCGGAAGAACTCTATTTCCGCGTGGGGCTCGGGGTGCTGGGGCCGGAGCAGTTCAAGTCAATCATCAACGAGGAGAGCCTCACCTCGGGAGAGAAGAAAAAGCTCGTAATCAAGGACGGCGGGACGAACGTCAAATACAAGATGGCGGAGTGCTGCAATCCGATTCCGGGAGACCCGGTGATCGGCTTCCTCACGGATGACGACACCGTCATAGTCCACAAGAAGTCCTGCGAGATGGCCGAGCGCCTCGCCAGCCGCTTCGGCAACAGAATCGTCATGCCGCAATGGGCTTCCGACAAACAGCACGAATACCCCATCAAGCTTTCCCTCAAGGGTCTGGACAGGATCGGGCTGCTCAGCGAGATATCGAGCTTCATCTCCAAGACGCTCGGCATCAACATACGCAAGCTCCAGCTCTCCGCGGACGGCGGACTCTTCGAGGGCAACATCGAGCTGCTGGTCAAGGACAAGAGCATACTCGAGGATATGATCGCTGGCCTGAAAAAGATAGACGGTATCCGGAATATCGTCAGAACCGACATTTGACAGGACGATGAAACGATTTCTACCTCTCATACTGGCCCTGGCGGCCGTATTCGTCCCGATGATGTTCACGCACTCCTGCGCCAACACCACCCAGGCCCCGAGCGGCGGCGCCAAGGATACGATTCCCCCGTACATAATCGACATCCGCCCGCTTCCGGGGACGGTCGGAGTGCCGCTGGAGGGAGCCAAGTTCGTGTTCTGCTTCAATGAGTTCGTGACCATCAAGCAAGCCTCCAACATCTTCCTCTCACCTCCCCAGCAGAAGCCCCCGAAGTCCAAGCTCAGAGGGAAGAATCTGATAGTGACCTTCGAGGAGCCGCTCCAGCCCGGCACCACCTACACCCTCAGCTTCACCGACGCCATAGCGGACGCCAACGAGGGCAATATGTTCGCCGGCTACACCTACGTCTTCTCCACCGGCGAGACTATCGACTCCATGATGGTCACGGGCACCGTCCAGGACTGCAACACGCTCGCCCCAGTCAAGGGAGCGACGGTTCTTCTGCACACCGACCTGTCGGATTCGGCCGTTTACAAGACGAGACCCTACGCCGCCGTCAAGACGGACGACTGGGGCTTCTTCGCGCTGCCGTTCATCAAGGACACCGTCTATCGGCTCTATGCGATAAAGGATTCGGACAACG
>CAVGYS010000057.1:5857-7617 GCA_963633505.1 Oscillibacter sp. MSJ-31 | reverse complement strand
ACTTGCCGTCCTTCCCGAAGAACGGGGAGTTGTTGATGGTGAAGAGCATGCTCATGGTCGGCTCGTCGATGGCGATCGGCGCGAGGGCTTCCGGGTGTTCGAAGTCGGCGATGGTGTCTCCGATTTCGAACCCGTCCAGCCCGACTACGGCGCAGATGTCACCGCAGTGAACTTCGTCCACGTTGGTCTTGCCGAGTCCCTCGAACACCATCAGCTGCTTGATTTTCTGCTTCTGCACCACGTCGTAGCGCTTGCACAGGCTGATCTGCTGACCGCTGCGCAGGGACCCGCGTGAGATTCTTCCTATCGCGATGCGCCCCACGTAAGGGGAATATTCCAGCGAGGTGATGAGCATCTGAGGGGTGCCTTCCACCATCGGAGGAGCGGGTATTTCTTTGAGAATCGTATCGAGGAGCGGGGTGATGTCGGATGTCGGCTCTTTCCAGTCGAGCGACATCCAGCCCTGTTTCGCGGAACCATAGACCGTTGCGAAATCAAGCTGGTCGTCCGTGGCGTTGAGGTTGCACATCAGGTCGAACACCTCTTCCTGCACCTCGTCCGGGCGGCAGTTGGGCTTGTCCACCTTGTTGATTACGACGATGGGCTTCTTCCCGAGCTGGAGAGCCTTCTGGAGCACGAACCTCGTCTGAGGCATGCAACCCTCGAAGGCGTCCACGAGAAGCAGCACGCCGTCGGACATGTTGAGCACACGCTCCACCTCTCCTCCGAAATCACTATGTCCCGGAGTGTCTATGATGTTGATTTTTACGCCTTTGTAGATGACGGACACGTTCTTGGCGAGAATGGTTATGCCGCGTTCGCGCTCAAGGTCGTTGTTGTCCAGGATCAGCTGCCCGAGATTCTCAGGCTGGCGTACAAGGTTGGCCTGATAAATCATTCTGTCGACGAGTGTCGTCTTGCCGTGGTCGACGTGGGCGATGATTGCTATATTTCTTATTTCCTGCATAATTCCGGTAATACCGTATAAATCGTGCAAAGTTACGGATTTCTTGAAAAAAACATAATTCAAATATTTCTTATCTTTGTCAGATATGTGCAAAAGGTGTCTGATAGCGGTTGTTTCGGCTCTGGCGTGTCTCTGCTCCTGTGGGGGCGGGGACGCCGTGCGGGATATGGAAAGCCTTCCCGACCTGCTTGCCGCCGTGCCGTCGGACGCGCTTGCCGTATTCAGTTTTTCACGCTGCGAACAGGCTCGTATGCCGCTCGACTCCAGTGATTTGCTGTATTCTCTCGACTTGAGCGCATTCACGGATTCGCCCGCAGTTCTGTCGATGAGCTACAATGGCTCTCTGGTGCCCACGCTCTCTGTCGGGACGGGGGTGCAGGGTGGCGATCCCGCAGCAGTGTCTTCCGCGGTGAGACAGGCGGAGCAGAAGGGCGTTCAGGCGGAGTATTTCGCTCCGGACGAGGTTTCAGGCAGGCAGGGCTTTCTGTCATTCACCGCTTCCGAATCCCAGATGGCGGCTCTCAGGCGACATGTCGGCAGCGGCAGTAGCGTGCTTGACGCTCCGGGCTTCCCCGATGCCGCCGCTCTGACTTCCGGGGATGATTTTATGATTTTCCGCAATTCGGGAGCACGGAACCTTATCCCCCGGGATTTTCTCGGAGGGATATTCCAGAAGCGCTCCCTCGCTTCGTTCCTGCACAAGGTGGCGGACTGGACCGTGCTTTCCCCCGACGGGGAGGATGCCTACGAGGTCAAAGCGGTGCGGGGCGAATCCGACTCGTACTACGTCAAT
>CAVGYS010000057.1:0-5847 GCA_963633505.1 Oscillibacter sp. MSJ-31 | reverse complement strand
GTCAATATGCTCGCCGCCCTGCCGTTCGGGAAGAGCCGTGTCGCGCAGGTGCTTCCGGACAGCGTGGATTTCGTCCTCGCTCTCCCTCTTCCGCAGCCGCAGTTCCGCGAGAGCTATGAGCGGTACGTCGACGCTTCCGTCAAGATGACTTCATACGAGAGACGGCTGTCGGCCCTTGAAGCGGCCTGCGGCAAGGCTCCGCTGAAATGGGAGAAGGAGGTCTGCCCTGTGGAGATAGCGCTTGTCAGCTGGGACGGCAAACTGTCCGTTCTGCTTCGCCCGCAGAAGCCGGTGCGTGATATGGAGCTCAAGGACAATCCGTTTCGGGGTTTTCTGCCGGCATTGTACGGCGACGCTTTTTCTCTTCGGGATGACTCCTGCCTCGGCACTGTGTGCGGATGGTATGCCATTGGAAGCAGGGAGGCGGTGGAGGAATTGACCGCAAGGGAGGAGCCTCGCGCAGATGCCGTCTGGCCCGGGAAAGGCTGTCATTTTGTATTGTACGACTCCGGGCGTTTTTTCGCCTGGGGCAAAAAAGGAATGAAAATATGGAGTTCAAATCTGTAAATAAACTGATAGAGAAGAGCATCAAGGAAAATTGGGAACGTGAAGCCCTGTCCAACTATCAGGGGGCGACCCTGAAGTACAAGGACTTGGCGGAACGCATCCGCTATCTGCAGATAGCCTTCGAGCAATGCGGACTCAAGAAGGGGGACAAGGTGGCCTTGTGCTCGCGCAATCAGGCGAACTGGGGCGTGTGCTTCCTCGCTTCGATGACGTACGGCGCCGTGCCTGTGCCGATTCTTCACGAGTTCAAACCGGAGAACATCCATTACCTCGTCAACCACTCGGAAGCCAAGGTCTTCTTCGTGGACGAGGTGATATGGGAGGGGCTTTCGGAGAACGAGATGCCGGGGCTTGAGGTCATAGTGCAGATGAACACCCTCAATTTCATTTATTCGCGCAGCGTCAGCTGTGTGGAGGTGAGGGAAAACCTCACGAAGACTTTCCGGAACCAGTATCCTGACGGGTTCAAGCCCGAGGACGTGTGCTATGTGGAGGATAAGCCCGATGAGCTGGCTCTGATCAATTACACCTCCGGGACGTCCGGCTTCTCCAAGGGAGTGATGATTCCCTACAGGGCCTTGTGGGCGAATATCCGTTGCGCAGGAGAGGTCGCCGAACCGCAGATGAGCTGCGAGTCCGAAGTCGTGGCGATGCTTCCGTCCGCCCACATGTACGGGATGATGTTCGAGTTCCTTTTCGAAATGACCATCGGGGCTCACGTGCACTTCCTCACCCGTACTCCGAGCCCGAAGGTGATAATGAAGGCGTTCTCCGAAATCCACCCGGACATCATCATAGCCGTGCCGCTCATCATCGAGAAGGTCTATAAGAACATGATCAAGCCTGCAGTGGACCGCAACAAGGCCTATATGCGCATTCCGATACTTGATCAGTTCGTTCTCAAGAAGATACGCAACGCGATGATAGATGCGTTCGGGGGCCGTTTCGAGGAGATTATTCTCGGAGGGGCGGCGTTCAATCCTGAGGTCGAGAAGTTCCTGCGCAAGATACATTTCCCTTTTACCGTAGGATACGGCATGACGGAATGCGCCCCGCTGATTTCTTATGTCAAGTGGTGGAAGACGCGCAAGGGGTCCTGCGGTGTAGCGATTCCGGGCTGTGAGGTGCGCATCGATTCGAAGAATCCTCACAAGGAACCTGGTGAGGTGCAGGTCAAGGGGGACAACGTGTTCCTCGGATACTACAAGAACAAGGAGGCCACACGCGCCGCGTTCACCAACGACAACTGGTTCAAGACCGGAGACATAGGGGTGATGGACAACGATGGCTACATCTACCTGCGGGGGCGCTCCAAGTGCATGGTGCTCGGGCCTTCAGGCCAGAATATCTACCCGGAGGAGCTGGAGGCCGTCATCAACAACGTGACCTATGTGGTCGAGTCGCTCGTGATCGAGGACAAGGGCGGACTCACGGCGCTGATCTATCCGGACTACCATCAGGCGGAGATGGACGGGATGAGCGGAGAGGAGCTTGAGGCGAGGCTCAGCGGCGGCCTTCCGGAAATCAACAAACTGCTCCCCGTGTATGCTCAGATTCGTAAAATCGAGTTCATGCCGGAGGATTTCGAGCGCACTCCAAAGAAGAGCATCAAGCGCTATCTTTATCAACGCGACAAATAATAATGAACAAATTCGACGAAAAGTACATAGCGATGGCCGCCATCTGGGCCGGCAACTCCTACTGCAAGCGCCGTCAGGTGGGCGCTCTGATAGTGAAGGACAGGATGATAATTTCCGACGGCTACAACGGCACCCCGTGCGGATTCGAGAACGTGTGCGAAGACGAGAACGGCATCACGAAGCCTTATGTGCTTCACGCCGAGGCGAATGCCATCACGAAAGTCGCGAAGTCCGGCAACAGTTCCGACGGGGCGACGCTCTATGTCACGGCCTCCCCGTGCATAGAATGTTCCAAGCTGATCATTCAGGCCGGAATCAAACGTGTGGTATATAGGGATGAATACAGGCTCACGGACGGGGTTGACCTGCTCCGCAAGGCCGGCATCGAAGTGGAAAAAGTAGATTGAAAGGATGAAGAACATATCATCGTTACTTGTGGCGCTGCTCGGAATAGCCGTGGGCGCGCTCGGGGTGCTCACCATTCAGAGCATCACCGGAAGATCGCATCGGCTGAATGCCGGAGGCTCGGACTGGAGGAAGGTCAACCTGGTGCTCAAGTGCATAGACGAGAATTATGTGGATGCGGTCGATCACAAGGCGGTGACGGATGAGGTAGCTGCCGCAGCCCTTTCCGCCCTGGACCCGCACTCCATGTATATGCTTCCGCAGACGCTCGAATCGACCGAAGAAAGCCTCGCCGGGAACTTCGACGGCATTGGAATACAGTTCAACGTCCCGAACGATACGGCTGTGGTCATCGAAGTGATTCCGGGCGGTCCTTCGGAGAAGATAGGGCTGCGTCCCGGGGACAGGCTTCTCAAGGTGGACACCACGAATATCGCAGGGGTGAGGTTCCCGCAGGACAGTATGGTGCGCCGCATCAAGGGGAAGGCCGGCTCAAAGGTCAAGCTGACGGTACGCCGGAAAGGGGAGGACATTCCTTTCGAGATAACCCGCGGCAAGATTCCGACAAATTCCGTGGATGCGGCATTTATGGTGGATGACACGACCGGCTATCTGCGGCTCTCGAAGTTCTCCCGCAATTCCGACCGTGAGGTGGCGGAGGCCGCTTCGCGTCTGCTCGCTTCCGGAATGAGGAGTCTGGTGATGGATCTTCGCGACAACAGCGGCGGTTTTCTCGATCAGGCTCTCAGTCTGTCGAACATGTTTCTCGGGAAGGACGAGCAGATCGTATATATGGAGGGGGCGCATCGCAAGCGTCAGGATTTCAAGGCCGACGGGCGTGGGATGATGCAGGACATAAAGCTGAAGCTTCTGATAAATGAGGGGACGGCCTCTTCGAGCGAAATTCTCGCAGGAGCCCTTCAAGACAACGGGCGGGCGACTATCGTGGGCCGGCGCTCGTTCGGCAAGGGGCTGGTGCAGGAACCGTTCTACTTCAACGACGGCTCCGGGATGCGCATCACCGTGGCAAGGTTCTACACCCCGTCCGGGCGTTGCATACAGAAGCCGTACAGCGAAGATTATGACTACGAGATCTATCGCCGCTACGATGAAGGGGAGATGGTGAGCGCCGACAGTATGAAAGTGGAGAACGGAGGCATCCTGCCCGACGTGTTCGTCCCGGCCGATACGACCAGGGCCGGTCAGTTCTACATCGCCTGCAGCCGCAAGGCCACGGCGATGCGCTTCGCGTCCGCATTCTTCGATGCGCATGTCGCGGAACTTTCCTCCATCGATGATTACGGGCAGTTGCTGAAGTACCTCGACGCTGCGGTGACGGAGAGGCGGTTCCTCGATTTCGCAAGGAGCAGGGATGGCCTGATTCCGAAGCCGGAGGAGTGGAAGACGGAAGGGAGGTACGTTATGACACAGGTGCGTGCTCTCGTGGGTCGTTATTCCAGGCTCGGAGACAACGCCTATTATCATCTCTTCCTGCAGACCGACGATACTTTCAGGAAAGCGATGGAGAGTTGACGCCCATTGTTTGGATAAATTTTAATTATAGATATTTATGGCACTACTTCTTTGTCTGATAGCGGCAGTGGTCATTTCCTGCGTGCTGCTCAACAACGCATCCAACAAACTTGGGATGCCTGTCCTGCTCGCGTTTATACTGCTCGGCATCGTGTTCGGGAACAACGGCTTGCTGCCGATCAAGTTCGAGGATTATTCCTTCGCCGAGGATCTTTGTACCGTAGCGCTCATATTCATAATGTTCTATGGTGGATTCGGAACTCGTTGGGAGTCCGCCAAGTGCGTGGCGCTCCCGGCCGGCATACTCGCCAGCGTGGGGGTCGTGATGACGGCGGGGCTTACGGGCCTTTTCTGCCACTTCGTCTTGAAGTGGGGTTGGATCGAGAGTTTTCTGATGGGTTCGGTGGTCAGCTCTACCGATGCCGCATCGGTGTTCTCCATCCTGCGTTCCCGCAAACTCGGACTCAAGAACAATTCAGCTCCGCTGCTTGAGATTGAGAGCGGTTCCAATGACCCGTTCTCCTATATGCTCACCATCATAATGCTCTCGATGATGACGGGGGATTTCAGTGCCGGGAGCGTGGCGTGGATGTTTTTCGCCCAGATCGTGTTCGGCGCCGGACTTGGCGTGCTGATTGCAAAGGTTAGCGTGATTGCGCTCAAACGCATCAAGTTCTCGACTTCGGGCTTTGATTCTCTGTTCATATTCGCCGTGGCTCTCTTCTCTTACGCCTTCCCGTCCGCGGTCGGCGGCAACGGCTATCTCAGCGCATATCTGGTCGGCATTATGCTCGGCAACTCCGAGTTCCCTGGGAAGCGCAATCTGGTGGGCTTCTTCGACGGGCTTACCGGACTGATGCAGGTGCTCATCTTCTTCATGCTCGGTCTTCTCGCCCGTCCGGCGATGATGCACAAGGTGATACTTCCAGCCATCGGGATTTTCCTCTTTATGCTGCTCGTCGCGCGTCCGATTTCAGTCGGTGCCATACTCACTCCTTTCCGCAAATACGGGTTCAAACAGCAGACTCTCATTTCTTTCGTCGGTCTGAGGGGGGCGGCCTCAATCGTGTTTGCGATATTCGCCACGGTCGGCAATGACGTGCTGCAGAACGACATTCTGAACGTCGTCTTCTGTATCGTGCTTCTGTCCATCTCGCTGCAAGGTTTCTTCCTGCCGCGTGTCGCACGGAGGCTGGGCCAGATTGACGATGACGCCGATGTCATGAAGACTTTCAACGACTTCTCCGAGGAGACAGACCTGCACTTCAGCAAGCTGGTAATAGGAGCGGACAATCCGTGGAAAGACAAGATGATAAAGAACATAGGTCTGCCGAAGAACATCCTCTTCTGCATGCTCCTGCATCCGGACGGGACTTCCGCCGTGCCGAAAGGCGATACCGTTCTTCACGAGGGCGACAGCGTGATAATGTGCACCAAGGCTTTCCGCAGCGACACCACTTTCAGGCTCGTGGAGCAGGAAGTGCCGAAGGGCAGCCAGATGATCGGCAAGACCATGCAGGAATACAGCGAATCGGAGCATAACCAGGTTGTTCTCATCAAGCGTGGCTCTTCCAACATCATCCCGAACGGCAGCACCGTCCTCCGCGAAGGGGACGTGATGTTCATCAATATGGGGAGGTAAACCGACCCCGGCCGTCACGCCATCTTCCAGCCGTCGATGGTGCGGGTCTCGGAGGAGAAG
>CAVGYS010000056.1:3272-7701 GCA_963633505.1 Oscillibacter sp. MSJ-31 | reverse complement strand
GGAACACCCCCGTGATGAGCCTTGACAATCTTAAGATCGGGCATCACGCCATCCTCCTCAGATCCACCAACGCCGACGGGGCCTACACCGACAACGAACTGAAAGTCGACATAATCGTCCGGCCCAAAATTGCACTCTATCTACAGCTGGGCTTCCTTGCGGGGTTGATTATGCTTTCCGGAGCCGGGTACCTCTTCATCCGGAAGAGGAAGAGCTCCCATTCGCTTCCCGATGAGACTTCGGAAGAAACGGAACAGGAAAGACCCCTTAGCGACGAAGACCGGCGCTTCAAGGAAGCGTTCATCTCTTTCCTTGAGGAGAATCTGGACAACGGAGACCTCAACGCCGAAGATATGGCCGCAGCCATCGGAGTAAGCCGCTCCACCCTCTTCGAGAAATGCAGGACCCTGCTCGGGAAGGCCCCTACCGAGTATCTTCGCGACCTGCGATTCAACAAAGCCGCCCAGATGATGAAAGACAGCGCCAGCCCGATATCGGAGATAGCGTATATGACCGGCTTCAACGACTCGCACTATTTCAGCAAAGCCTTCAAGAAGCATTTCGGAGTGTCACCGACGCAGTACCGCAAGAAGCTTTTCGGTTCCTGAATGCGTCAGCGAAGCTTCATCATGTTGAGCAGCAGCTGCTGACCCACGACATTGGCTCCATTCTCGCCGCTGACGTCGAAAGTCCCCATCGCCTCGTACATCCCGTCCACCACGTCACCTTCGCGCAAATTGCCCTGGGACGGGGCGCCGATGTCGCTGATGCAGGCGGGGATGTCAAGCGAAGTGAGAATCACCTGTCCCCTGCCGGCGCGAACCAGACTCAGGACGGAGTAAACCTCCTTCTTGTGATCGGCCACGGCTGCGGCGAGCGTCTCGCCGTTTTCGCAGCGCAGACCTATGCGGCGGCGGTTGTAGGCGGCGAAACACTGATATTCCCAGTTGAATACGCAGTTCTGCGGCAGCCCGTTCCACACGGGATGAGCGCGGTTGAAGTAGTTGCCCCCGTACCAGGCCGTGCCTATCTTCCTGCTGCCACGATAATCGAGAACCTCCTTGTCGGAGAAGTATTCCGCCCATCTCTCGGGTTTGTCCACCACGATCAGGGTGTGCCCCTTATAGACCCACTCCATGATGTCGCTCATCCCGCTCCCCCACTGCTGCGGCTCGAACTGCCCGACGACCAGATAGTCCCCGGACGGAGTTCCGGACACATACTCGCGAGGATGCAGCCCGAGACTCGACAGGAAGGCTGACACCCTCCCGCTGCTGTCGGCCACCGACCCGTCGGAACTGATGCCGGAAGCGTCCAGCTTCACCGCAAAAATCTCATCGCTCCCCTCGCACACCGTCTTCCCGCCCTTTGTCAGACGGGCCTCGACACGGCTGTAGCCGGCATCGGAGACCTTGAAGTCAAAGCCTTCGGCAAGGCATTCGCCATACACGTTCCCTCCGCTGACTTTCACCTTAGCGCTGCGCGAATCGACAAGGCTGCCGTCGGCGAGCCTGTAGTCCACTTCCAGGGTATAACTGCCCCGGAGGTTCTTCTCGTTGATGATGAAAATATCGGCAGTGGTGGTGCGTCCCACCGGGAGCACCTTGTGATTGAGTTTGACGGACAGCACGAGAGGACGGTTATAGCGGGCTATGAGCTCCGGATCGCCCTTGAAGTGGCGGTAGTTGTCCACGACTCCGGAATGGTTCTCGAGCTTCATGCTCTCCCAGCCGTTGATGGCATAGCCATCGACCACGTTGTTGATGCGTATGTTCTCGATGATGCGGCCCTGATAGTAATAGGACACGTTGCCCATCGCCACGGTGAGATTGTCCACCGTAGGGAAAGCCTTGCCGAAACCCTTCTCTTTCAGGAACTTGTCATAGGCCTCATACCAGCTCAGGTAGTCCCGCGCCTCCCATGAGGAAGTCTTGCCGGAAGAGAGAATCTCGTCGCGGATGAGCTGGAGACGCGGCGGGGTGCCTATGGCCCCCTCCTCGCCCCAGATTACGATCTCTGCGCGATTGTTGCTGCCGCGGAGATACTCGTCCTTGGAGACGTAGAGAGCGTCGTGATATACGCCCGGGCCGCCCGCGTGATGGTTGTCCCACCAGCCCGTGTCGCGGAAAGTGGTGTCGAACGGCATGAGGTTGGTCTTGAAATGAGCGTCCGGCACGACCTCCGGGTTGTTGCCGTTGCAGGAGTTGTACACGAGAATGCGGCTCGGATCGAGGGCGTGTCCCATAGCCATCTGCTCGTAATCCCGCTTCTGCGGCCACGCGCCGCGCTCGTTGTGCATATTGTATATCACCAGACTCGGATGACTGCGGTCACGCATTATCATACGGCGCAGCTTCTCGTTGCGGTAGGCGAAATAGAAGCGGCTCTGAAGATTGTCGTCGTCGAAGCGGGAGATGGGATACTGGTTGCCGCCCGGCTCCTCCCAGTAGAGAAGACCCAGCTCGTCGGCCCACTTGAACACGTCCCCCTGACCTATGGTCCTGTGGAAGTTGAGCATGTTGAGTCCCAGCCCCTTGGCCGCCTCGACCTGACGGCGGGCGAGTTCGTCGGAAGGCATGATTCCGTTGTCCGGCCAGAAGCTCCACGAGATGGAGGTGCGCAGCACGATGCGCCTGCCGTTGAGATAGAACTGCCTATCGCCGTCCACGTCTCTCACCTCGAACCAGCGGAAGCCGAAGCGGCGGCTGTCGCTGTCCTGCCCCAGGCTGACGCTCAGGTCGTAGAGATTCGGCTCTTCCACGCTCCAAAGTTTGGCTCCGGGGAGCCTAATGGCATATTCCAGGCTGTTCTCCCCCTCGGAAAGCGAGGCGGAATATCTCTTCGACCAGACCTCCTTTCCGTCCTTCTCCCTTATGGAGACGACGACGGGAACCGATGACAAGGCCCTGTCCGCAGTCGCGTTCACCAAGATCTTGACCTTGTGCGGATCCGGCTGGTTCTGCACGTAGATGTCGGAGATATACGTCCTGTCGGTGGCGGTGAGCTTCACCTTGCCTGTGATGCCCCCGAAGCCGTGCGACGGGTTGGTCAAGTATTCTCCCCAGCTATAGACCTGGGAGTCCTTCCAGTTGAAGTTGCCGTTGGGGTCGGTGATGCGCACGCTTATCATGTTGCGCTTCCCGTATTCAAGGTAATCCGTGACGTCGAAACTGAACGGAGTGCTGTTCACCAGATCGTAGCCGGCGAGATTGTGATTCACAAATACTTCGGCCCGGAAGCGCACCGCCTCGAAGTCGATGGAGACTCTCCTCCCCTCCCAGGAGGCGGGAACGTCCACCGCCGTCTCGAACCAGGAAACCCCGACATAGTTGCCGGTGACCCCGAAAGTCTCCCCGTTCCAGCCCCAGAGATACTCTTCCACCGTTGCGGGAAGATGCACCCCCGTCACGGACGGCTTGTCCAAAAGAGCCCATCCGCCGGAGGGCAGGTTCACGGGAAGGTTGGCGATATTGATCGGAGGCAGGTAAAGACTGTCACTCTCCCACTCGGCATCCTTGTCAAGGGTGATGTTCCAGTCGTTCCCGGACAGGTCGAGAGTTTCACGTTGCAGCGGCAGCGCCGCGAAGAGCAGGGAAAGCAGAACGCTTGAGAATGCCGTCATCTTATTGCCTTGTATTCAAAGGATTCCAAGTATCGGAATCAGAGTTGTACATCACCTTGTCAATGGTATAGTCCCCCGCCTGCGCATCGCTGAGCTGATGGGACCAGCTCACTCTTCCCGAGCTGTCGGCACCGGGGCCATGGCAGCCGTACTCGGCATAGAAGGCCGTTTTCTCCCTGGCAGGATTGTTCCAGTTGTGCCAGCCTGCCCTCTGGATATGGGAGCCCATCTCGCAGTTGAGATAGACCACGTTGGCATAGTCCCGCCACGGGCGGCCCAGATAGACCTTGTCAACGCCCGGAGCGGCGGTGAGGCGGCAGCGGTTGAAGACGTAGCCGTATTTCTCCCCCTCGAAGGTGGAGGCAGCCGTGAGGTAGCTGTTGCGCTTGGAGCGGATCTCGCAGTTCTCGAACCAGCAGCGGCCCGGGCCGAAGATGAAGTCGGTCGTGCCCTCTATCAAGCAGTCCACGTAGAGGCTGCGGCAGGTCCGGCCGTTCTCTCCGTAACGCGCGTAGGTGTAAATAGTGTCCTGATTGCCAATGATATGGCAGCGGCGCAGCAGAATCCTGTCGCCGTTGGTCATCAGGGCCACGGCCTGGCCTACCTCCCCGGCGTCGTTGCGGATGCTCAGATCCTCGAAGGTCACGTCACTGGCATCGACGAACACCGAAGCGCTGCCCCGCGTGCCGATCTCGTACTCCCTGTCAGGCCAGAGCATGCGCGCCGAGTTGCTGTAGGTGATGACCGATTTCCCGGCCCCGCAGCCTATGAGTCTCAGGTTGCACTTGCTCTCCGGGATGATGATCC
>CAVGYS010000056.1:0-3262 GCA_963633505.1 Oscillibacter sp. MSJ-31 | reverse complement strand
TCTCCCTGTACACTCCCGGCTTTATGAGGATCGTCGTCCTGGCGTTCTTGAGGTAGTCCGGCACCGCGTCTATGGCCTCCTGGACTGTGAGGAAGTCTCCCCTTCCGTCCTTGTCCACCACGAAATCGTAGCGCACCAGATGGCTGGCGAGCTCCGGGAGCTTGACCCGGATGGAGTCGCAGACGATGTCGCAGTTGCGGCGTGCGCCACGCGCGTTGGAGTGAGTGTCATCCTGCCTGCCGTCCGGCATCGCGGGACAGGTGCCGGGAGCGACCCACATGAAATATTGGCGGGAAGCCTCGTCCCCGGCGGCCTTGATCCAGTCGATCGTGGCTTTCTCCATATCGATAAGGACCGTACCGGTCTCGGCGGCGACGGCCTTCATCGCCGCAGGATATTCTCCGTGAGTGCTCTCGTCCAGCACACCGCCCACGAAGCGGCGGCGCGCCACAGGAGTGAGGAGCACCGGAGTGGCGCCCAGCTCACGCGCAGTACTGATGAAGAGCCTGAGATTGTCCTGATACGCCCCCCACGGAGCGGCATAGACTGCGGGCTTGTTGGACTTCTCGTCGTTGTGGCCGAACTCTATGAACAGATAGTCCCCGGGGCGCATGTTGGCCTTGACCCTGTCCCAGAGCCCTTCATCAATGAAGCTCTTGGTGCTGCGACCGTTTCTGGCGTAGTTGATCACCCTCACCGACGGGTCCGTGAAATTCTCGAACACCATCCCCCAGCCCCTCTCCGGGTTGCCCTTGGAGATGTCCTTGTCGGCCATCGTGGAGTCCCCTATCAGATGGATGGTGAATTTCACCGACGGCTCCGGGGCCTTGAGCTCAAGGGTCGGGCCGGCCCCCTGTTTTCCGCGCAGAAGTTTCGGTACGCGGGATGCCGGAAGCACTTCGTATTTGTACGGGACCCTCACCTCCCCCTTGTCGCAAGGGGAGAATTTCTCGCGGAAGACGTTGCCCCGCATCTGATAGCCGCCGGCATTTTCAGTGGCTTCGAATATGTTCTTGACTCCCTTCTCGAAGTAATTGCCTTCCATCAGCACCTCGGCTCCGATGCAGGCATAGACGGCGTTGGCGTAGTTGCCGGCACAGTCGTAGAGATTGTTGAGCAGGTGGATGGTACCCCAGCGAACGGCCGGCATCCTCACTTCGCAGCCCTCGCCCCAGATGCAGTAGGCATAGGTGACGTTGAGGTTGTCCACTCCCTGGTCCGGGTTCTCGCTGCTGGCGATGAGGTTGGAGGCCTTGTGGTCATAGGCCTTGTCCGTATATTTGAACACGCACCAGCTCACGGTGATGAAGTCGGAGCGGGAGTTGATGTCGAAGTTGCCGTCAAGCCCGTCGGTGAAGCTGCAATGGTCAATCCAGACGTGTTTCGTACCGTTGGAGATGGTGAGCAGATCCGCGCCGCCCACGTCTATCGGGCCGGGGCCCTCGAAGGCGATGTTGCGAATAATGACGTTCTCGCAGGCGTCAAGTCCGATGAGGCCGGCGTTGCGGTAGCTCTCGGACGGGTCGGAAGTGTAGTCGATGATGGCCTGGCGGGTATGCTGCTCGCGCTCTTCGGCGACATAGGCTCCGTTGGAGAGTTTTCCTCCCCCTCCCTGATCGGACATGGCCTTGACTCCGGTGTCGTCAAGGAGCTTGCGCAGTTCATCGGTCACGCTGAAGCTGGTGCGCAGGGTGGCTCCGTTGATTCCGAGCAGGGTCTTGCCGTGGAAGTTCTTGAATTTCATGAAGGACGACACCATGAAGTCCCCCTTGGAGCCGTCGAGCACCACCATGTCGTAGTCTTTCAAGGCCTTGATGAGCTCGCCACGCATGTCGAAGCCGCTGCTTTGCAGGATTATGGTGCTGGAAGGGTCGCCGCCCGTCACTTCATAGGCGTCGCCTTCGGTCAGAGATACTGCCGAGGCCCAGCCGAAAGGGCCCTCGTTTACGGCAGTTTTGGCGCCGGCCACAAGGGACAGCGCCAAAAGGGCGATTGAAATCAGATTGCGTTTCATCTATTTGTTTTCTTTATCGACGAACATGATGAGGGCCATCATTCTGTTCATGTATTCGCGGGTGGAGATGCACTTCTCCCCGGTCTCGCAACGATACGGGGAGGTGTCGTACTCGTCTCCGACGTTGGTGCGGACGTATTTGGTCTCGCTGCTCGGGACGGTGGAGGCCCCGGCCTTGTACGGGTTGGAGGTGCTGGTGAGCGGAGTCAGCCAGCAGCCTTCCGGGCTCAGAGATGATATTATCTCCTTGACCGCCTTCTCGCTCACGTCCTGAGGAAGTCTGCTGTAGAACCTGTCCAGAGGCACGAGTTCGTCCGAGGCGAGCGGAGAGTTCTTGGTGAGTTCCTCCACCGGGGTGGCCATCAGCTCCTGATAGGCCTTGCGGAGGGCCTTGGTATCGACCCAGGAGGCTGAGCTGTAGTGGCCGATGGTGCCGGAAATCTCCTGATTGATATAGTAGTGACCGTTGTAGGTGTTGGAGCCCACGCGGTGCACGTATAGAGGACGGCCGTCCTCGGGGTCCATGAAACGCGGCACGAGGAAGGCGTCCGGATTACTGGTCTTGCGCTCCCACTTGGCCACCTCGGAGTCGGGGAGTCTCATCGACTCGAGGAATTCGATAGCTGCGGGAATGCCTGCCACGAAGCGGGTGTCGCCCGTGAGGCGGTAGTACTGCATCATCTGGCGGATCATGGACACGGTGGTGCCGGAGTTGACGCCGCAAGGCTCGTATGAGCGGGCATGGGCCGGCTTGAGGTCATCGACGGTGTACTGGTCCGACCATCCGGCGTAAGGTGCGCCCTGCTGAAGCAGGACAGTGCAGTACATGGCCCTGTAGATAGGCTCCTTGAGCCCCGGGATGCCCAGGGACTGATAGCACTGGAGCAGGAAGTCGCAGGCCTCCGGAATCACGTCATCGTTGAGCGTGATGAAGGAGCTGTAGTCCGCCTTGCCCTCGAAAGGATGGTCGTACATCAGCGGATATCTCTGCGGCCAGCCGCCGACCGGATACTGGCTGTCAAGCACGAACTTGATGGCCTTTTCAAGTGCCGGGCGGAAGATAGGGTCGTATTTCTCCACATATATGCGGAGGAGGAACTTGGCACAGTCGGTGGTGGCGGAGTCATCGAAGGTGGCGTTGCCGTAGTAGTGACGGAACTCCTCCAGTCTCCAGCCGCTCTTGCCGACGGTGTCGTACCAGTCCTTGAGCGAGGCCTCGCCGGCGAAGTCGAAGCAGTAGTTCCATCC
>CAVGYS010000055.1:2750-7887 GCA_963633505.1 Oscillibacter sp. MSJ-31 | reverse complement strand
TTGCCCTCGCGATGGCAGCCCGCTGCTGTTCGCCTCCGGAAAGTTCCGAGGGCTTGTGGGACAGCCTGTCTTTCAGACCAAGACTCGATAGCAGACGTATGGCCTCCGATCTGGCCGCCCCCGCGGAAGTCCCGGCAATGAGGGAAGGGATCATCACGTTTTCCAGGGCGGAAAACTCGGGCAGCAGATGATGAGCCTGGAACACGAAGCCTATCTTGCGCCCTCTGAACGAGGACAGCGCGTCGCTTCCGAGCCTCAACACGTCCTTCCCGTCTATGGTGAGACTCCCCCTGTCCGGAGTGGACAAGGTGCCGAGTATCTGGAGAAGTGTGGACTTGCCGGTGCCGGACGCGCCGGTTATCGAGACGATTTCGCCCTCATCTGCGCTGAAGTCGATTCCTTTCAGCACTTCAAGCCGGCCGAAACTCTTGTGTATGTCGTGTGCCTCTATGATCATATCCCTCCAAAGATAAGTTTTACCGACCACAAATCGGCAAAATATTTTGTTTTTCCGCAAAAGGTCTTTATATTTGCAGTCCCAATAAGGGAATTCGGGGTGTGGCGCAGTTGGCTAGCGCATCTGGTTTGGGACCAGAGGGTCCTGTGTTCGAGTCACAGTACCCCGACATAAAGGACTGACTTTCAAGGTCGGTCCTTTTTTGTGCACGGACCCCGGCCCACACTCTAACACGGACGCAGCCATGCCTCCGGATTCTGCGGAGTCTTCTCTTTCCATATCTGGAAGTGCAGCAGAGCCTGACCGTCGATGGTGTCCACCTGACCGATGACCTGCCCCGTCTTGACCTTGTCCCCAGCCTTGACCGACACCTGACCGAGCTTGCAGTAGAAACTGAAGTAGCTACCGTGCTGGACAAGCACGCATTTGCCGTATCCCGGCATCATTATCACCCTTTTGACCTCCCCGTCGAAGACGGCGGCCACTGATGCTCCCGGCGAGAGGGAGATCCCGATGCCGTTGTTGAACGGCATCACGATGGAGGTATAGACCGGGTGATTGTGTTTGCCGAACTTCTCCACCACCGGCCCGTCTGACGGCCACGGAAGTTTCCCCTTGTTGGACTCGAACTCGGCGGCGAGCTTGTAGTCGATGGCCTTGGACGACTTCGCCCCCGATTTTCCGGACGACTTGTTCTTGCTCTCGTCCATGTACTGGGCTATTATCCGTTCTATCTCCTTGTTGAGAGCTTCGACCTGCTTGCGCTTGGAGTCGAGCTGACGCTGGTATTTGGTCTTGTCCCGCTTGAGATTCGCGACGAGCGTGTCCGAGCGCTTCTCCTCACTTCTCAACCCTTCAAGTTCCTTCTGCCGGTCCGCCTTCAGGCTCTCGGCCCTGCGCTTCATGTTCTCCAGAGAAGCGAGTTTCGTCTCCAGCTCGGACTGGAGCTCCTTGATTTTGGCGGCCTGCCTGTTCATCTCCGATGAGAGGTTCTTGAGATACGCGTAGCGCCGGGTCGCCTGGCCGACGTCCTCGCCCGAGAAGACGAAGGCGTACCAGAGACGGACGTCCCGGTTGCGGTACGCCCCCCGTATCAGACGCTCATAATAGACGGTCATCGTGTCGAGCCTCGCCTTCAACGCCCTGTACTCGCGCCGGGCGACGGTGATGCTGTCGGATATGATGCGTATCTCCCTGTCGCTCTCCCGGACGAGAGAGCGCCTGTTGGAAATCTGTTTGCGGATGAGGGTCAGCTCGTTAAGGGCATTGCTGCTTCTGGTGGAATTCTCCCGGAGCTGCTTCTGAATCTGGGCTATCTCCTTTTCGAGCTGGGCCTTGCGGCTTTCCTGCTGCCTGGTATCCTGCCCCGCCGCCGTAAGACAAGACAGCGACACGAGAGCCAGGAGAGCCGTCAACAATATACAGCGGCGCAACCTCATTTGGCGGATTTCTGTTCGGAGAGGGACTTATAATAGGAAGACAGATCCTTCTCTCCGAGGGAGTCCAGAACCTTGGAGTAATGTTCGAGAATCACCGCGCTCTCCTTCCCCCCGTAAAGCATGGCATGCTTGAAGAGAGGCTTGGCCTCCAAAGGCTTGTGCAGCAGATAGAGAATCCAGCCGCAGGTGTCGAGGTACGTGGCGTTGTCCGGCTCCAGCTCCACCGTCCGCCTGCTCATTTCCAGAGCCTTGCGCAGCGAGCGTTTCTTGAGGGAAAGATAATATGCGTAGTTGTTGAGAACGGGAGCGTAGTCCGGGTTGATTTTCAGCGCCTCCCGATATGCCTTGAATGCGCGCTTCTCGTCTCCGTTCTGATGGGAGACGTCCCCCTCGTAGGAATACGCGAAGACCTGCTTTTCCTTATCTCCCTGGGCTTCAGCCGATTTCGCAAGACGGTCGCAAGCCGCCAGAACCTCATCCCAGCGACTCTCTATGGAGAGCAGTTTTATCTTGAGTTCCTGAGACACAAGGTCTTCCGGGTGAAGTTCCAGACATCTGTCCACAAGTTTTTTCAGCTGCTCCCCCCAGACCCACCAGAATTTGGAGTCGATGTTGTCCACGATCACCGAGAGGTAGTCGCTCTTGATGTCGCCCCGGACGTCTTCGTTGTTGATGAAATGGTCGAGAGCGACGAAGAAATCCGGATAACGGCCCGTCATGCGGAGAAGCTCCACCCTTCCGAGCTCGGCGGGAGCATAGTCCGGGTCGAGCTCCAGCGCCCGGTTGTAGTATGCGAGCGCGACGGAATCCCGCCTCTGCTGGAAACGGGTGTCCGCTATGAGCGTCAAGGTATATGGAGTGTCATACAGCGCGGGACTCATCTTGACGAGCTTCTCGCAGACGTCCGCAAGCAAGGCTCGCTCCCCCGCATTGCTGTAGAGCGTAGCCAGGGCGTTGAAGTACCACACGTTCGTGGAGTCAAGGCGCGCCGCTCCGGTAAGATGCTCCGCCGCCTGCCCGTTCTCCCCAAGGGCGAGTTCGCAGAGACCGAGGTAATAGTTGACGGCGTCGTCCTGCGGGGCCGCCTCAAAGAGAGAGAGGAACTTGTCCCTGGCCTGAGAATACCGGCCTTCGGCATATTCGCGGGCGGCATCCAGAAACGGCCCGCTGTCAGCGACTTCCTGCGCGTCCAGGCACAGACAAGACAGCACCGACAGCATATATATTATGGAGGCTACCTTTCTTAGCATACGCAAAAGTATGCAATTTTATGAGAAAAATTGGCTACTTTCGCGAGGTTTATTCAAATTGACGATGCAACTTTTCGGAAACGGGAAGCATCTTGACAATCGGGAAGCGGAAATGATAGAAGGGGCGAGGAGCGGAGACCGCAAATCCCAAAAAGCCATCTTCGACCTCCTGTCACGCAAGATGTTCGCGGTTTGCCTGCGATACATGGGTGATAAGGATGCGGCCGAAGACATACTCCAGGACGGATTCGTGACCCTGTTTTCCAAGCTTGACAGCTACTCGGGAGCAGGTTCCTTTGAAGGCTGGGCAAGAAGGATCTTTGTCAACACTGCGCTGATGAGTCTAAGGATGAATGACGCGATGAAAAACACCGAGAATCTCGATGCCGTCTGGAACGTGGCCGACAACGACCCGTCCCCGATACAGAAGATAGGCAACGACGATCTTCTCAAGATGGTGGCGGCGCTTCCGCCGGGGTTCCGTACCGTATTCAACATGTACGTGATCGAGGGCTACTCCCACAAGGAAATTGCGGAGGCTTTGGGGATTTCCGAAACCACTTCCCGCTCACAGTTGCAGAGGGCAAGAATGCTGTTGCAGTCAAAGATCAAAGAAAGATATTAGTCGAGATGCAGGACAGAGACAAGGATTTTGACCTTCTGATAAGGTCAATGCTGAAAGACGCCGAGGCGAGACCGTCGCGCGGCGTCTGGAAAGCCATATCCTCGCATCTGGACGCAGAGGCCCGCTCGAAACGGACCGCCGCCGGCGGCTGGCTCAGATGGGCAGGGGCCTCTCTGGCGTTCGCCGCAGCCCTCGGCCTCGCCCTCTTCTTCAGCGGCACCGCGCAAGGCCCGGCGGTTCATCCGTCACACAGTCTCGCGCTTTCGGACAATTCTGAGCAGGCAGCCCTTCTGACAGACTTCCGTTCGGCCACTCCGCTCAAGGCAGCCCCAGTCCGGATGCAGGCCTCAGCGGGAAGCGCGGAAGAGACTGAGCCAAGTTTGGCGTCCTCCGAAGAGCCGGTGTCCGGCACGATGAAGAGCCAGGATGCGGCGGAGGCGGACAAGCCGTCAAGAGAAAGGCGCAAGTGGAGAAAACCGGACTCCTACCGGAACGATCTCGACCTTCTGGCCGCAGCCGATGAGATGAAAGCCTCACGCAGAGGAAGAACATCCCTCTACGCCAAAGGCGCGATCGGCGGCAACGATGCGGACTTCAGGCTGTCTCCGGTCCACTCCTCGATGGCCCCGGGAGATGGCGAATCGGGAATCACCGAACTTAGCACCTCCACGTACGGAATTCCTCTGACCCTTGGGGTCGGGGCGAGATACTACCTGCTTCCGAAGCTGTCCATAGGCTCCGGGATTGACTATTCCCTGCTCACAAGGACTTTTACCGGCAGATATCGGGGCATCTCCTCCGACACCGGAGAAGAGATTCAGGAAGCCGGCAACATCTCCCACTACCTGCACTATATCGGCATTCCCCTTGGTCTCTACTATGACCTGCTCGATACCGACAGCTTCAAGCTGTACGTCTATGGACTCGGGGAGGCTGAATACTGCCTGGCAAGCAAATACACGCTTTTCGCCACCCCGAACATAACGCACAGCGAACAGGTCAAGAAGCTCCAGTACTCCGTCGGAGGAGGGCTCGGTATCGAGTTCCGTCTCTCGCAGATGCTGGGTCTCTATGTCGATCCGGGATTCAGATACTATTTCCAGTCCGATCAGCCGAAGAGCATCAGGACGGACAAGCCGGTGATGGTCAGCTTTGACGCGGGACTGAGGTTCAACTTCTGATAAAAAACTTCAAAAAACATAAGAAACTTTAATTTGTAGCGGCATCCGGGACGATTTTGTTCCGGATGCCGTTTTTTATGACTTCATTTGCAGAAAACTCATTACTGCTATGAAAGTGCTTCATCACCTGCTCCTTGCCGGCGCGCTCACGTTCGCCGCCGGCTGCACGCCAGAAACGCAATGGC
>CAVGYS010000055.1:0-2740 GCA_963633505.1 Oscillibacter sp. MSJ-31 | reverse complement strand
CACTCGCGCAGCGACTGCCACTCGCGCAAACAACCATCGACAGAAGGCGGCACGCTGCCGGACAGCAAAGACACGGTCGTATTCCTGACAGGAGTGAGATTCGCCGACGACTACGACTGGCGAAAAGACAGCGACTACGGCCTTGCGGAATTCGAGGTGCTCCTGTATAGGGATTTCAACCCCTGCCTCACCATCCCATCATCTTCGGGAGCAGTCAGCCCCGACCCCGACACTCACCATATAATAGGTGCGCAGCTCTACACGGAATGTGTCTCCTCCGACAAGACTCGGCTCGCAAGAGACGGGCAGATTATCATAAGCTTCGACGGAGGGGAGCTGTTCAAAGGCATTCTCCCGGATGGGGATGACATCTACACTCTGTCCGAAAGGCGCGACGGGGCGGGATTCTCGCTCCGCTGCAACGGAGAGATCCTGTTCAGTCGTGAGAGCGGTTCTGTATTCGGAGACCTGGCCGATCCGTCATACCGGCCCTACGGCGCACTCTACAAGGACGAGGGGAAACTGTGCTTCTGCTTCCGGGACGGTGAAGGCCTGGATGAGAAATATTATTTCGTCAAGGACGGCAAGGCGGCGGACAGCGGGCAGAAAGCCAAGTACGACATACAGGACATGAAAGTCTCCGAAGGCGGCCTCGTCTGCGCAGAATCATCCTGCCTCTGGTTCAGCGTCAGCGAGGGAAGAATCTGGAGAGAGAACGACGGACAGACGACTCTGTCCGGATGGATGACCTATGGAGGCATGGACAACATCTCCTGTTCTGTCAGGGAAGACGACCCGGAAACGCTGCGGGAAATATGTACCGGAGACGCTCTGATCCTGCATGGGGGCAAGAAGGACTATGCTCTGCTCGAAACCCCGGATTCAGCCGTGGAGATATGGTGCTCCGACAACGAAGGGTCCCTGCTGCAAAGATTTGAAGGGAGACATCTGATGTCCGCCGACTGCGCGGACCTTTTCGGAGACGGGCAGCTGTACACGATCCTCACTCCCGACAGCGGAGACTCGCACAAGCTTTACCGTGACGGCGAAAGCAGGGACATCGAACTTCACGGATATTTCAGCGGACTGCGCGTCTATTCTGGCCTCAATCTTCCCAAGTGACGGCCCGGCACCCGTCGGGGAGCACCGAAATCGCGACTTTCAGAGTCTCTTCGGGAAGCAGGTTCTCGATATTCTCGGGCCACTCCATAAGGCAGAGACAGCCGCTGTCAAGATAATCGTAAAGCCCGATATCAAGAGCCTCGGCATCCTTGGTTATGCGATAGAAGTCAAAATGATAGATTGACTCGCCCGAAGCTGATGCATACTCGTTGACTATGGCGAAAGTCGGAGACCCCACCGCATCGTCCCTCACACCGAGCGAGCGGCAGACTGCCGTGATGAAAGTGGTCTTGCCCGCACCCATGGGGGCATAGAAGGCAATGAGATTGCGGCCCTCCGTCAGGCGGAGGAACTCCGATGCCGCCGCTTCGAGGCCCTCCAGAGACTTTATCAATATTTCATGCTGCATAACGACGCAAATATAAAAAAGAAAACACAATGCTGACACAGATAAAAGCCGCCAAGTGCATAGGCACCCAGGCAGTGCTGGTTACCGTGGAGACGGACATCGACCACGGGATAGGGATACACCTCGTAGGGCTTGCGGACGTGGCCGTCAAGGAGAGCCTCCTAAGGACGGTGACCGCCATGGAGACCCTCGGATTCAAAGTCCCCGGCAAGAAGATAGTCATCAACCTGGCTCCGGCCGACCTCCGCAAGAACGGAAGCGGCTATGACCTCCCCATCGCCATCGGCATAATGGCCTCCTCCGGCAAGTATAGCTTTGTCGGGGCCGAAGACTATCTGATGATGGGCGAGCTCGGGCTGGACGGGAGCATCCGCCCGATTGAAGGGGCCCTGCCGTTCGTGGAGCTCGCAGCCGGTTCGGGCATGAAAGGAGTGATTCTTCCGGCCGAATCCGCCCTTGAAGCGGCGGAAATCACGGAGATTCCGGTCTATGGCGTCGCCGACCTGACGGAAGCCCTACGGATTCTTCAGGGAGAAGATTGCCACGAGCTGCTCGCCTGCTCCCTCGCGAAAAAGACACTGCGTGAGGGGGCCCTAAGGCCGGAAGAAGAGAACCTTGTCGATTTCTGTGACATCATCGGGCAGGAGAGCGCGAAAAGGGCGGTGGAAATCGCGGCCGCCGGAGGGCACAACCTCATAATGATAGGTGCTCCGGGAGCGGGCAAAAGCTCCCTCGCGAAGGCGATGGCCGGAATTCTTCCGCCGATGAGCCGGGAGGAGTCGCTGGAGACCAGCCGAATCTACTCCGTAGCCGGTCTGCGGAGAGGTTGCAGCGGCCTTGTGAAGCGACGCCCATTCCGCTCTCCCCACTACTCCGCATCCATGGCGGCCCTCATCGGCGGCGGGGCCGGCGACAATATCATCCCCGGAGAAGTGACCCTCGCCGACAACGGTGTCCTCTTCCTGGATGAGCTGCCGCAGATGTCCAAAAGCGTTCTGGAATCATTGCGCGCCCCGATCGAAGACAGGAAGGTGACCATCTCGCGGCTCAAGAACAAGGTGGAGTTCCCCTCGTCGTTCATGCTGGTCGCGGCCGCGAACCCCTGCCCCTGCGGCTATTTCGGCGAAGGCGACCGCTGCCGCTGCTCCGCCTCCCAGAGGTCGGCCTATCTGTCCAGACTCTCCGGGCCAATCATGGACAGGATAGACC
>CAVGYS010000054.1:3447-7924 GCA_963633505.1 Oscillibacter sp. MSJ-31 | reverse complement strand
GGACAGGCTTCCCTTTTGACGGCTATGACGATCTGGGGATGGGCTCCACGCTTGCCGGGGCCAACTCGCAGACCGACCGCTACGCCATCGACTCCTATCTCTCGAGGCTCAATTATTCCTATGCGGACAAGTACTACCTCTCCGCCAGTTTCCGTATGGATGCGTCTTCGCGCTTCATGAAGGAGAACCGCTGGGGGGCCTTCTGGTCCGTCGGCGGGTCGTGGCGCATCTCGCAGGAGCCGTTCCTCTCGGACAAGCCGTGGATCAACAACCTCACCCTCAAGGCCAGCTACGGCGTGCAGGGCAACGACAATCTCGGCTCGTTCTACGCCTGGCAGTCCCTCTATTCGATGAACTATCCCAACGCGAACCATTCCGGAGCCGTCATCACTTCAGTCGAAAGCCAGGACATAACCTGGGAGAAGAACGGCAACTTCAACACGGGCGTCGAGTTCCGCCTCTTCGACAGGCTCTCCGGAACCGTGGAGTGGTACAGCCGCCGCACAAGCGACCTGCTGCTCGAGACCCCGATGGCCATATCTCTCGGATTCCCGGGGTATTATGACAACGTGGGCAGCATACTCAACACCGGCTTCGACATAAGTCTCAATGCCGACGTCATATCCGGCAGGGACCTGCACTGGAGCGTCGGCTGGATGGGGTCCACTCTCCGCAACAGGGTGCTCAAGCTCTCCGACAACGGGGAGGACATAGTCAGCGGGGTCTTCCTCATCAGGGAGGGGCTTCCCGTCAACTCGTTCTACCTGTCCAAGAGCGCCGGAGTGGACCCGGCCACGGGAGAACAGCTCTACTGGGCCTACAAGAAGGACACCCGGGGCAATATGATCGAGGGCAGCGAATACGTCACCAACAACGCCACGGCGGCTTCCGCCAGCAAGTACGTCTTCGGAAGCAGGATTCCCGACATCTACGGTTCGCTCTCGTCGAACTTCAGCTGGAAGGGCCTGGACTTCTCCGTGCTCTTCACCTATTCGATAGGAGGAAAAGTGTTCGACAACATCTACCGGTCCCTTATGGAACCTTCCTTCATCGGACAGACCTATCACAAGAACGTCCTTCGCAGCTGGACTGCGGCAGGGGACGTGACGGACGTGCCGAAGGCGCTGACGACCCTCTCCACGCTCGCCTCCGACCGTTTCCTCGTGGACGCGTCGTATTTCGCCGTGAAGAACCTCTCCCTGGGATACACTCTGCCTTCCGCCCTGCTCTCCGGGGCCGGCATAGAGTCGTTGAGGGTATATCTATCCTGCGACAGCCCGTATATTTTCACGGCTCTCAAGGGTATGAACCCGCAGGCCGATTTCTCCGGCTCCACATCGTACTCCTACACCCCGAACCGCACTCTCAACCTCGGGGTTGACCTTAAATTCTAGAGACAAGATGAAATTCAGAATAAAGACGTTTACTCTTGCCGCATTGTGCCTTTCTCTCCTCCCGTCCTGCTCCGGGATGCTTGAGACTTCTCCGTCCACGGACGTGGACAAGAATCTCATCCTCCGGGACGCTGACGCCATAGAGGTGGCGATGAACGGCGTTTACGCCACGATGTACAACAGGATTGACTTCGTCACAGCGAACGCCCACCAGTGCTTCGGCAATCTTGCCGTGACTCTGGCGGCGGACTTGATGGGGGAGGACATGGTGCAGACCGCCGAAGGCCCGGGCTGGTTCTGGAAGGACTACAGCTACGAGGTCCGGGAGCGCTATACCAGCAAGATCCAGAGGTGCTACTTCACCTGGACCTATTTCTATCAGATAATAAACAACGTCAACTATATCCTCTCTGCCGGTCCGACGGCGAGCGGGGACAAGGCCAAGCTGAACTACCTGATGGCGCAGGCGTATGCCGTGAGGGCGTTCTCGTACTTCATGCTGATACAGTCGTATCAGCAGACCTACAAGGGCCACGAGAGCCTCCCCGGGGTGCCGGTCTATACCGAGCCTACGCTCAGCAGCTCCAAGGGCAAGGGGCGCGGAACCGTCCAGGACGTGTATGACAGGATAGTCGAAGACCTCGACCTGGCGATGACGTATTATGAGGTCTCGGGTCTGAGCCAGAGCGACGTGAGCGAGATGGACTACTATGCGGCCAATATGCTCAAGGCCCGCGTGGCCCTCGTGATGAACGACTGGGAGACGGCTGCCGAAGCTGCCGCCATAGTGCTCGAAAAGCCCGGCAGGAGCCTGCTCGGAAGGGACGAGGCGGCGGTGGTCAAGGGACAGTACGATGACTCCACCAAGGCCTGGACTACCGGCAGCACTCCGTTCAATTCGGTGGATTCGCCCTCCGTCGTGTGGGGTGCCAAGGTGCTTTCCGACCAGTCCACGGTATATGCTTCGTTCTACTCCCAGATGGACGCCTGCACGGACATCTATTATGCCGCCGAGTCTCCCAAGTGCATCAGCAACTGGCTGTATGCCCAGATTCCGCAGACCGACGTCCGCAAGGGATGGTGGAACGGCGACATAGGAGTTCCGGCTTCGGCGTGGAAGTACGGGGCCAACGTCAACTACAACCAGCACAAGTTCCAGTGGAAAGACCAGAAGAGCTATCTGGGCGACTACATCTTCATGAGACTTGAAGAGGCCCTTCTCATCAGGGCCGAGGCGCTTTGCCGAATGAAAGATTATTCGCAGGCTCGCTCGGTTCTCTGCGAACTCGGCACGCGAAGGGACCCTGCCTATGCCTCCCGCGTTGCAGGACTCTCCGGAGACGAGCAGACGTTCGCGAGCACCGGGACCGTTCAGACTCTTCTTGACGAGATTCTCCTGCAGCGCCGCATCGAACTTTGGGGCGAGACCGGGCGCATCTTCGACATCCTGCGGCTTGCCAAGGGCTGGACGAGGAACTGGACGGTGGCGGGGGAGAAGTCGAACCATACCAATATCCTCAGCAAATACTCCGAGTACGCCGCGTTCCCTGCGGATTATATCGAGTGCATCCTGATGGTGCCTCAGACGGAGATAGACAATAATCCCAACATTTCAGATGAAGATCAGAACCCTTATATCCAGCGTTAGCTCTTCGGCGCTCGCGCTGCTGCTCTGCCTGTCCTGCTCCAAGGATCAGGTATCAACCCTCTATGAAGGAGCCTCGGGACTGGCGTTCGGCTCGTCCGTCCTCAATGCGGAACTCGGCGCGGAGGATGCCAACCAGATTCTCGTGCCCGTCTACAGGGGGACGGAGGACGTTTTCCAGGCCGATCTCTCGCTCGAGTTCGAGACCACAGGTGATTCCGGCGAGACCGAGTGGGTGGACAGCGACCCGGCGGGAATCTTCTCCCTCATAGCGCGGCGCGTGCTTTTCGCCGACGGCAGCAAGGTCGCCTACGCCCAGATCCGCTTCAACGACATCGACAAGCTCGGAATCGACACCAAATACCGCATGCGCCTGTCCATCAAGGACAATCTCAGTCCTTCGGAGAAGGGGAGCGTGGTCATCACGGCGAAGCGCAAGCTCAACTTCAAGTACCTTGGCAAGTGCACGTGGACCGACCGCTGCCTTTTCGACGGCAGCTACATGGCGGACGTCTATAAGGCCGAGGAGGCGGACATATATCGCGTGATGGACCCTTATTCCGAGGGCCTTACGGCCGAGGAATATGCCGAGAACGGCTGGGCCGGGACCCCTTCGGAGTACGTCCAGTTCACCGTGCGCTCCGACGGGAGCATACGTTACGAGCCTTTCTGCACCGGAATGAAGGTGCAGGGGAAGTATCTTGCCTATGCCTATTATCCTTCCGAGTATCAGTGGGGCAAGGATTTCTCGCAGTATGCTTCCGAGAACCGCAGGATTTCCGAGAAGGAGCTTCAGCTCTATCCCGTATATTGCCTGCCGGACTTCCAGTACGGCTTTCTCAATGACGGTGCATATCGTCTGACCGTCACTTTGCCGTAGTTGTATCGCCTGTGCCCGGAGACTGTTCCGGGCACAGACTTACATGGCGGCGGAATGCAAAAATTTAGTATATTTGCACTCCAGAATCGCCCCCTTAGTTTAATGGATAAAATTTAGGATTCCGGTTCCTACGATAGGCGTTCGATTCGCCTAGGGGGTACAAAGAAGAAGCGTCTCGGTTTTATGGACAGTCTTGAGGATATCAGAGGGAGAATCAATGAGATAGATTCCAAGTTGGCGGAACTTTTCGAGCAGCGTATGGCCGAGAGCGGCCGCGTCGCCGACATCAAGCGCAGGGAATCGCTCCCTATATCCGACCCGTCTCGCGAGGCGGAAGTTCTCCGCCGCAACTCCGCACTCGTCGGAGATGATGAAATCAGGGAATATTACGTCAGCTTCGAGCAGAATCTGATGGCGCTTTCGCGCAAATATCAGCAGAGACTTCTCTCCGGGATGAGGGTGGCGTACGGCGGGGTTCCGGGAGCGTTTTCCGGCATTGCGGCCGGGAAGATGTTCCCCGGTGCGCAGCTCGTTCCCTGCAAGGACTTTGAGAGCGCA
>CAVGYS010000054.1:0-3437 GCA_963633505.1 Oscillibacter sp. MSJ-31 | reverse complement strand
AAGTTTCCGCCGTCACCGATCTGATGTTCTCCGGGCCACTTTTCATCAACAAAGTTGAGGCGGTCGAGGCGGTGCAGAACCTTCTCGGAGTCGATGGCTCGAGCCTGGAGACGATAACTCAAGTGGTTAGCCATCCCCAGGCCCTCTCGCAGTGCGCCGACTATATCCGCAAAAACGGATTCACCACCCACGAATATCCCAACACGGCGGCGGCCGCGAAGATGGTCGCAGAGAGGGGGGATGAGAGCATAGCTGCCATCGGCAGCGCGGAGTGCGCAGGGCTGTATGGACTAAGAGTAATAGAAGCGCGCATCAACGGGGCCGGAGTCAACACCACGCGCTTCGCCGCGTTCAGCCGTGCCCAGTCTTTCAGCAGGACGCGTGACAGCCACTTCATCCTGATGTTCACGGTCAAGAACGAAGCCGGCTCCCTCGCCAAGACCCTCAACATCATCGGCGCGCACGGCTACAATATGAGCTGTCTGCGCAGCCGTCCGATGAAGGGGCTGATGTGGAACTACTACTTCTATGTCGAGCTTGACGGCAACGTGGACACCCGCGACGGGCGCAGCATGCTGACCGAACTCGGGACGCTCTGCGACAATCTGAAGGTAGTGGGCTCATTCTGAGGAAGATGAAGAATTCCATAGGCACAAGTGTCATCCTGACCGTTTTCGGGGAGAGTCATGGCCCGGCCATCGGGGTCGTGCTCGACGGACTCGCCCCGGGTGTCAAGGTCGATGAAGAATTCATCGACTCGCGGCTCGCGAGCCGCCGTCCCTGCGGGACGCTTGACACCCCTCGAATCGAGAAGGACAATTACCGGATAATCAGCGGAGTACGCGACGGCTACGCGACCGGAGCTCCGCTCACCATAGTCATCCCCAACGAGAACGTCCGCAGCTCGGATTATCCCGAGGGTGTAGCCCGTCCGTCCCATAGCGACTTCGCCGCCGAGATGAAATATCACGGCTTTGAGGACCTGCGCGGCGGAGGACATTTCTCCGGAAGGGTGACGGCGGGTGTCGTGGCGGCGGGTGCTATATGCCAGACCGCGCTCGCCTCCCGTGGGATCATCATAGGCACGCACGTCCTGCGTTGCGGCGCTGTCGCCGACAGGCCGTTCTCCCTCGACCCCTCGGAGGAGATCAAGTCCTTGGAAAACAAGGCTTTCCCCGTGCTGGACGAGGTGGAGGAGGCGATGGGAAGGGAGATTCTCGCCGCCAGGGAGGACGGGGATTCCGTGGGCGGAGTGGTGCAGTGCGCCGTATGCGGCCTTCCCGCCGGAGTGGGGGAGCCGTGGTTCGATTCGCTCGAGGGGATGATTTCCAGGGCCATTTTCGCCATCGGCGGAGTGAAGGGGATAGAGTTCGGAGAGGGCTTCGGCCTGGGTTCGATGCGCGGTTCGCAGGCCAACGATCCGTTCCGCATCTCCGAAGGCCGCGTCGTGACCTCCACCAACCATAGCGGCGGCATCAACGGCGGCATCAGCAACGGTATGCCGCTGATATTCAATATGGCAGTGCGTCCTACGCCATCGATATTCAAGCCTCAGGACAGCGTAGATTTCCGTCAGGGGAAGGAGGTTCAGCTCAGTCTCAAGGGCCGCCACGACCCGGCGATAGTCCGGCGCATCTGCCCGGTGGTGACGGGCATGGTCGCCGTCGTGCTCTGCGATGCTCTCGCCTTGAGGTACGGCACGGACTTTTTGGCGGACAAAAAAGGAAAGTCGGAATGAACATGATTTTCAAGCGCAAGCTCATCATCCCTCAGGAGATAAAGGAGATGTATCCCGTGTCCGAGGCCGGAATGCTTGCAAAAGCCTCCAATGACGCGCAGATAGCGGACATCTTCACCGGCAAGAGCGACAAGCTCCTGCTCGTGATAGGTCCCTGCTCGGCGGATCGCGAGGATGCGGTCATAGACTACGTGGGGCGCCTTCGCGAACTTCAGGAGCAGGTGAAGGACAAGATCGTGATGGTGCCGCGCATCTACACCAACAAGCCGCGCACCACCGGCGAGGGCTACAAGGGGATGCTCCATCAGCCGGATCCCAGCGCGCATTCCGATATGCTCAAGGGGCTGATTTCCATCCGCAGGCTGCATCTGCGCGTCCTGGACGAGACGCTTTTTTCCTGTGCGGACGAGATGCTCTATCCGGAGAACCACAAATATCTCTCCGACCTGCTGTCCTACGTGGCCGTGGGGGCGCGTTCCGTGGAGAATCAGCAGCATCGTCTCACGGCGAGCGGGCTGGACGTGCCGGTGGGGATGAAGAATCCCACGGGAGGCAACCTGTCCGTGATGATGAACGCCCTCCGCGCGGCGCACAGCCCCCATACCTTCATCTACCGCAACTGGGAGGTGGAGAGCAAGGGCAATCCTCTCTCGCACGCCATCCTCAGGGGCTACGTGGATTCGTGGGGGAACACCCATCCCAACTACCACTACGAGGACCTCGTGCAGCTCCATGAGCTTTACGCTCAGAGCGGACTTGCGAATCCTGCCGTGATAATAGACACGAACCATTCGAACTCCGGCAAGAATTACCTCGAGCAGATACGCATCTCCAAGGAGGTGCTGCACAGCACGAGGCACAACGCCGACATTCTCCGCCTCGTCAAAGGCCTTATGATAGAGTCATATATAGAGGACGGGAACCAGAAGGCGGGAGACGGGGTCTATGGACGTTCGATTACCGACCCATGCCTGGGCTGGGAGAAGACCCGCGCCCTGGTGCTGGATCTTGCCGAGCTCCGCTAATTTTTCTTCTTCTCGTAGAGGAAGCGCTTGACCTTGTGGGTCGCCGTGCGGATGAACGGCTCTCTCTGGATTTCCACGGACTTGATGTTCATGAAATTGCTCACCTTGGAGTTCACGAAGTCGAGGATGGCCTTCTTGCGCGCCTCGATGTCTTCGATGAACTTGTCCTGCCCCTCGAGATCCCAGTCTATGATGTTGTCGTTGAACTGGACGAGCGCCACCAGCTTGCCGTCCCTCAGGACGACCAGGGATTCTCCTATCCCCTCGATGCTGTTGATCACCTTCTCGATTTCCTCGGGGTAGATGTTCTCTCCCGAAGCTCCGATGATCACGCTCCCGAGCCTCCCCTTGATGGAGTAGCGGCCCTTGCGGTCGATGCAGGCAAGGTCTCCGGTGCGGAACCAGCCGTCCTGCGACAGCACCGACTCCGTGCGCTCATAGTCCTTGTAGTAGCCGAGCATCACGTTGGGGCCCTTGACGCAGATTTCTCCCTCTCCTGTCTGGGGGTTGACGTCCATGAGTTTGATTTCCATCCCCCTTACCGGCCGTCCGGTCGTCCCCGGCCAGGTCTTGTACGGGGAGGCGGTGCAGATGAGCGGAGCCGTCTCCGTGAGTCCGTAGCCTATGGCGTAGGGGAATCTCGCTTTCCTTAGGAATTTCTCGACTTCCAGGTC
>CAVGYS010000053.1:863-7987 GCA_963633505.1 Oscillibacter sp. MSJ-31 | reverse complement strand
GTCCTTCACCACGACCTCCACGAAGTCGCCGGCCTTGTGGGCTGTGTCCGGCCAGACGCACATCTTGTTCTGCTGATTGCGTCCGCAGAGCTCGTCGGGCTTCTTTTTGGACGGTCCCTCCACCAGCACGCGGAATCTCTTGCCGACGTCCCGCCTGTTGCTTTCGAGCGAGAGGCGGTTCTGCAGGGCGATTATCTCCTCCAGACGGCGGGTCTTGGTCGCCTGATCCACGTCGTCCGGGTATTTCTTGGCGGCCAGAGTCCCCGGACGCTCCGAGTAATAGAACATATATGCGGCGTCGAAGCCGACCTTCTCGAACAGGCTCAAGGTGTCCTTGTGGTCCTCTTCCGTCTCCGAACAGAAGCCCGCTATGACATCCGTCGAGATGGCGCAGTCGGGCAGGATTTCGCGGATCCTATCCACGCGGGACAGGTACCACTCGCGGCTGTAGCGCCGGCGCATCTTCTCCAGGATTCTGTCCGAGCCGGACTGCACCGGGAGGTGGATGTGATGGCAGATATTGGGATGCGAGGACATGGTGGCGAGCACTTCGTCGGAGATGTCCTGGGGGTTTGAGGTGGAGAAGCGCAGGCGAAGCCCCGGCACCGCCTCGGCGACCAGGGCGAGCAGCCCCGCGAAGTTGACATCCTCATAACGGTACGAGTCCACGTTCTGTCCCAGCAGGGTGATTTCCTTGTATCCGCTGCGGCAGCATTCGCAGGCTTCCCTGACGATGGTCCTGAAATCGCGGCTGCGCTCCGCCCCTCTGGTGTATGGCACCACGCAGTAGGAACAGGCGTTGTTGCACCCGCGCATTATCGAGATGAAGGCGGACACTCCGTTGCGGTCAGTCCTCACCGGGGAGATGTCCCCGTAGGTCTCCTCCCGCGAGAGAAGCACGTCAATCTGCGGATGCCCCGCGGAGACGGCCTCCAAGAGCTTTGGCAGGCTGCGGTAGGCGTCAGGCCCGGCCACCACGTCCACTTTCCCGGATTCGAGCAGCGCCTCTTTCAGGCGCTCGGCCATGCAGCCGAGAATCCCCACTATCACACCCGGTTTGGAGCGTTTGCGGAGGTTGAAAAAATCGATTCTCCCCCATATCCGCTGCTCGGCGTTGTCACGTATCGAACAGGTGTTGGCCATTATGATGTCGGCCTCGTCGATGTCGTCGGTCTTCACGTATCCCGCCTTCCCGAGTATGGAAAACACTATCTCAGTGTCGGCCACGTTCATCTGGCAGCCGTATGTCTCAATATATACCTTATTCATATCACGGGGCAAAGATATGGATTTTTCTTATCTTTGCATTCCGTATGAAAAGACTCGCCCTCATATTCGTCTTCGGTCTCCTGTCTTTTGTCAATCTTGCGGGACAGGGGGTCGTGCTCGGAGAAGAAGCCGAGCAGGCGGGGGTTCAGCCCCAGATCGACTCTTCCCTGTATGGCAGGGACATTTTTTCCGTGCTCCCCGAGGACGTCGTGGTCCGGCAGAGCCCTCAGGTGCGCGCCGCGCTGCTCTCCGATAGGGAAGACGGGGTGGGCCGGACGGTCAGCGGCTACAGGATAAGGCTCTTTCTGGACAGTCGCAGGACGGCCAGGGAGGAGTCCCTCTCGGTGATGTCCAGATTCCACGCCCTCTATCCGAAGATACCGGTGTTCAGGTCTTTCTCGGCGCCGAACTACAAGGTCTCGGCCGGGAATTTCCGCACGCGGGTCGAGGCCGAATACCTGATGCGCCTCCTCAAGCCGGACTTTCCCAACGCGTTCATTGTCAGGGACAAGTTCCCTTACCCGTCGCTTGGCAGACCCGATTTGAGCACGGAAGGCACGGAGTTTGACGAGATCGAGGACGTTCAATAATGATAAAGCAGGGCCTCGAAATAAAGCAGACGCAGAAACTCTCCCCGCTGCAAATCCAGACAATCAAGCTCATAGAGCTTCCGATTCAGGATTTGGAGCAGAGGGTGCGTGCTGAAATCGAGGAGAACCCCGTGCTCGACGACAGCCCGGATCCGGACAAGCCGGAAGAAGCTCGGGACGTTTCGCTAGACGAGCTTAAAGACGACGATTACATCCCTTCATACCGTATGAAGGTGAACAACTGGGGCAAGGACCCCAGACCCGAATACAACACTTTCTCGGTCCGTAGCAGCTTCACGCAGGGACTTATGGATCAGCTCGGTTGCAGGGATCTTGACAAGCACCAGCACGATATCGCGGCCTTCATAATAGGCTCCCTCGACGAGGACGGCTATCTGCGCAGGGACGTAGAATCCCTCGTGGACGACATGGCGTTCCGTGCGGGGATAGAGACCGATGCCTCCGAAGTGCTAGAGATGCTCAAGGTGATACAGGATTTCGAGCCGGTAGGGGTAGGAGCCCGGGATCTTAGGGAATGTCTGCTCTTGCAGCTGCGCGCCTGCAAGCAGACTCAGGCTGTTCAGGATGCCACGAGAATCTTGAACGACTGCTTCACCGAATTCTCCAACAAGCATTTCAAGAAGATCACGGCCAAGCTCGGCATAAGCGAGGAGGCCTTGAAAAAGGCGATGGCGCGGATCGTGAGGCTCAACCCCTCCCCGGGCGGCGAGTCCGGAGAGACGTACGAGGACCAGGCCCAGCAGATTGTCCCGGACTTCATCCTGGAGGACAAGGACGGGGAGCTCTCGTTCTCGATGCCGAGATTCTCAGTCCCGGAGCTCAGGGTCAACCGCAAATATGCCGACCTGCTCCTCTCCTCCAAGGGATCTTCCGAGAGGGCGCAGAAAGAGGCCGCCGCGTTCGTGCGCCAGAAGCTCGATTCGGCCAAGTGGTTCGTGGAGGCCCTCAAGCAGAGGCAGAACACCCTTAGCCGCACCATGGAGGCGATTCTCGAATACCAGCACGACTTCTTCGAGACGGGCGACGAGACCAAGCTCAAGCCTATGGTGCTCAAGGATATAGCCGAGAAGACGGGCTTCGACATCTCTACCATCTCAAGAGTTGTCAACAGCAAATACATCGAGACACATTTCGGGATATTCCCTTTGAAGTATTTCTTCTCCGAGGGGATGGAGAACACCGAAGGGGAGGAAGTCTCCACGCGCGAACTCAAGAAAGTCCTGCAGGAATGCGTGGATGCCGAAGACAAGCGCAAGCCGCTTACCGACGAGCAGCTCGTCGTCGAGATGTCCAGGCGCGGCTACAAGGTCGCACGCCGCACCATTGCGAAATATCGCGGGCAGCTCGGCATTCCTCTGGCCCGCTGGCGCAAGGAGCTTTGATTTTGCAGGTGCGAAACTTATTTTTTCTTCGCCGCGCGTGACGGCCGGCAGATTATCTGTACGTCGATGGACTCGACTTTCAGCCCTCTGAAGCGGCGGCCCTTGAAATGGCTCTCTATCAGAGCGGCCAGCTCGTCGTCGATTATGTCCTTGTACTCGTTGTCCACGTAATTGTAGAGGTGGAAGTGGCGGAACGTGTTGACGTCGAAATACATCTTGTTGTTGGAACTGGTCCGCCTCCCGTAGATTCGCAGGTCGGCCAAGATGGAGAGGATATTGTAAACGGACGATACGGTCACGTCGCCTCCGTGCGAGGTCATCCGCTCCACTACCATGTCCGCGCTGGCATGTCCGAGTTCGAGCATGGCCTCGTGCACCGCAACCCTCTGGGTCGTGGCTTTGAGCCCCTTGCTTTTGAGGATGGACCGGAAAGTGTCGATATCCGGCGCCGTTCTGTCGCTAATCCTCTTCATCGGGCGTCAAATGTACGAAAAAAACACTAATTTTGTAAATTATGGATAGTAAGGAACATATCAGATGCCTCATAATCGGAGGCGGCCCGGCCGGATACACGGCGGCCATCTATGCCTCCCGCGCCGGTCTGAATCCTGTCCTGTACGAGGGCATGGAACCCGGCGGACAGCTCACCACGACCACCATCGTCGAGAACTATCCCGGCTTCCCCGGGGGAGTGGATGCGAACAAGCTGATGTCGGACATGCGGGAACAGGCGCTCAGGCTCGGAGCCGACGTGAGGCGCGGAACAGTGACGGGGGTCGATTTCTCCTCCCGCCCTTTCTCTCTCACCATAGACGGCTCCCAAGCCCTTGAGGCTGAGGCGGTCATCATCGCCACCGGCGCCGAGGCCAAGTACCTCGGTCTTCCCTCCGAGAAGAAATTCAGAGGCCTCGGGGTTTCCGCCTGTGCGACCTGCGACGGCTTTTTCTATCGCAAGAAGGATGTTGCGGTCGTGGGCGGCGGCGACACCGCCTGCGAAGAGGCGACGTATCTCGCCGGACTGTGCCGCAAGGTCTATATGATAGTGAGGCGCGACGTCTTCCGGGCCTCCCTGGCAATGCAGGAGAGAGTCCGCTCCACGCCGAACGTCGAGGTGCTCTGGAACTGCACCACGCAGGAGGTCTTGGGTGATGCTTCGGGAGTGACCGGCGTGCGGCTTCAGAGGAAGAATGGCGAGGTTTTTGATATCAAGGTGGACGGATTTTTCCTGGCCATCGGCCATCATCCGGTCACCGAGCTCTTCTCCGAGTGGGTGAAGACTGACGAAGAAGGCTACGTCGTTACGGACGGGGTGAACGGACACACCAGCGTCGAGGGCGTGTTCGCCGCCGGAGATGTTCAGGATCCGCATTATCGTCAGGCCATCAATGCCGCGGCTTCAGGATGCAGGGCGGCCTTGGAGGCGGAAAAATATTTGAAGAAGCAAAGATGAAATTCAAAAGTGTTTTCGCGGCCCTCCCGGCCGCAGCGGTCATTCTGCCGGTGCTCTTCCTGCTGGCTTCCTGCAAGTCCCAGTATGACGCCGTGCTCGAAAGCAGTGACGTGGAAGTGAAATACAAGGCGGCGTTCGATTATTTCAACCAGGGCAAATACAGCCGTTCCGCCACGCTCTTCGAGTCGCTGGCCCTGATTACCAACGGTACCGAGCGGGACGACACGGTGAGGTATTACTGGGGCCTGAGCAATTATTCCAACAAGGACTACTACACGGCCGAGACGAACTTCACCCAGTTCCTCTCCAGCTGTCCCAACAGCCCGTTTGCGGAGAGCGCCGCTTTCCTGCGCATCGACTGCCTCTACAAGGCCACGCTCCGCTATGAACTGGACCAGACCCCTACCTACACGGCGATGAACGCCATCAGCGAGTATCTGATCGATCATCCGGACGGGGCCAATGCCGAAGTTTGCCGGGCCATGCTTCAGGAACTCGGGGAGAGGCTCGACAGGAAGGCCTATGAGAACGCGAAACTCTATTACAAGATGGAGGATTACAAGGCGGCCAGGGTGGCTTTCAAGAACGTGTTGAAGGAAGATGCCGACAACGTCTATCGCGAGGACATTCTCTACTATTCGGCGATGGCATCCTACAAGTATGCCAGTCTCAGCGTCAAGTCCAAGCAGAAGGAGAGGTTCCTCGTATTTCAGGACGATTACCTCAATTTCATCGGGGAGTATCCGGACTCGCCTTATCGCAAGGAGCTTGATTCCCTCTATGCCGGGGTGAAAGAAAATAATTGAAACTTTTTGTCCGGACGCAACCGTACTATCAGTATATGGAAAAGAAAATACCTACAAACACGATTACGCGCGACATCAAGTACCTCGCGCAGCCTACCGGCAACATCTATGAGACGGTCGTGATTCTTTCGCAGCGGGCCAACCAGATTGCCGTAGCCGAGAAGAAGGAGCTTGCGAAGAAGCTTGAAGATTTCCGCAACTCCGAGAGGGACACGATGGACGAAGTGTTCGAGAACAAGGAGCAGATAGAGATCTCCAAATACTACGAGCGTCAGCCTAAGCCGGACCTTGTCGCCATCTACGAGTTCGAGAACGGCGAGCTTGATTACAGAATGGCCAAAGAAGACGCGGCGACCGGCAAATAGCTGCTTTCGCCGCAATGCTCCGCTCGCTTCACATACGGAACTTCATTCTTATAGACTCTCTGGATATCACTTTTCCGGAGGGTCTGATTATTATAACGGGGCAGACCGGAGCGGGGAAGTCGATACTCCTCGGTGCGCTGTCCCTGCTCTTCGGCGCGAAGGCTGACTCTTCGGTGCTTCCGGAGGGTGCGTCGTCCTGCGTGGTGGAAGCCGAATTCGACGGACTTGACGAGGCTCTGCGGAGTTTTCTCGCGCAGGAGGACCTGGAGGCTGACGGCGATTCGCTGCTTATCAGAAGAGTCGTCTCGTCTTCCGGCAGGTCAAGGAGTTTCGTCAACGACATGCCGGTGAGCGCAGCTCTGCTTCAGAGGCTCTCTCCGAGGCTCGTGGACATCCATTCCCAGCACAAGAGTCTCCTCCTTTCCGACAAGGATTTCCAATTGTCCGTGCTTGACGGCTTCGCCGGCGATGCGGACGCCCTCAAGGAGTGCCGCAGCGTCTGGGCGCGTCTGTGTCAGCTGCGTTCCGACATCTCGTCCCTGCGGGAGACTCTCTCCCGTGCGGAGAGCGAAAGGGAGTACAACGAGGCTCAGCTTCGTCAGCTCGAGGCGGCCCGTCTTGTCGATGGGGAGCTTGAATCGCTTGAAGAAGAGCACAAGGGCCTCTCCAACGCGGAGCAGATAATGGAGGGGCTTTCCGCCGCCTCCGAAGCCGTCTCGCCTTCCGACGGGGAGCGCGAGGGGGTCGCCGCATCTCTCAAGGAGGCCCAGAAACAACTTGAGAGGGTGGTGCAGTTCCTGCCAGGACTCTCCGAGCTTGTCTCGCGTCTGGAGTCCGCCCGACTTGACCTTGAAGACATCGAATCCGAGCTCGCCTCCTTCCTTGCGAAGGTCGATCTCTCGCCGGACAGGCTTTCGGCGGTGGAGGAGCGGATGTCTCTGCTATATTCCCTGCTGAAAAAGCACTCTTGCTCCACTGTGGGAGAGCTTGTCGCGCTGAGGGATTCCCTCTCCGAGAGCGTGGACGGGACGGCGGATATGGAAGAGCGCATCGCGGATTTGGAAAGACAGGAGCGGGAACTGTCCGCACGATATTCCGAAGTCTGCGCCGGGCTTTCCAAGGCCCGCAAAGGGGCCGCTCCCTCGCTTTCTTCAGCCATCACGGAGTCGCTTCATTTTCTTGAACTTGACCGGGCCGTGTTTGAGGTCGCGGTCGAGGAGGGTGCTCCCGGGGCGGAGGGC
>CAVGYS010000053.1:0-801 GCA_963633505.1 Oscillibacter sp. MSJ-31 | reverse complement strand
CCTCCACGGGCAGAACCCCGATGGACATATCTAAAGTGGCTTCCGGAGGAGAGCTCTCGCGCATCATGCTCTGTCTCAAGGCCAAGATGGCCGAGTTCACCGGGATGCCGACTCTGATTTTCGATGAGATAGACACCGGGGTCAGCGGCAGCGTGGCCGATCGCATGGGGCAGATGATATGCTCGATGGGTCGCAACATGCAGGTGTTCTCCATCACGCACCTTCCGCAGGTCGCGGCCAAGGGCGATGCGCACTATCTGGTGGAGAAGAGCACGACTCCGGACGGAAGAGCCCTGTCGTCCATACGCAGAATCGACGATAGGGAGCGGGTGATGGAAATCGCCAGGCTGCTCAGCGGAGAGGGTATCACCGCCGCCGCGGTGGCCAATGCCGAAGCTCTACTTGACGAGAGTCATTGACAGGTCCTTGCCGTAGATGACCTTCCTCACGGCGGTGTTGATTCTGCCGTCCGCGGCAGCGCGGTCGAATCTGAAATCCGACTGAAGTCCGCGCCAGGATTTCTCCGGAAGCCTGCGCCACCAGCGTCTTCCGTATTCGGAACAAGCCTTCACGAAATAAGTCATGGTGTCGTAGCCCTGAAAGGCGAACGAACCCGGTTCGTATCCGTACAGGGCCCTGTAGGCGAGGACGAAGTCCTTGACCTGCTGCGAATCGTAGTCGATGAAGTATGAGGCGGTCAGCCTCGCTTCCGTGTTGTAGAGGTCCAGAACGTCCGGGCTGACGCAGTTGCGCACGCGTGAGGTTGTGTAGAGGACGATGTTCCCCTTTATCGTCGCGGCG
>CAVGYS010000052.1:7603-8013 GCA_963633505.1 Oscillibacter sp. MSJ-31 | reverse complement strand
GAATTCACCCACGGTCTTGACGGCCTTGATCTTGGCAAGAAGCCCCTCTCCCGGGTTCGCGATGAAGCAGAACTGGTAGTTGCCGGTGCCGAGTTTGAACTTGTATTCAGTATCCTCCGCAAATACAGAGACATCCTTGTTGAGATTGTCGCCGAGCAGCTCAATCGCCTTGACATAGCTGTCGTTGTCGGCGGCAGTGCCCTTCGATACTGTAGCAGAAGTTTTGCCGGTCTCGCTGACGTCCTTGAACACTACGGCATAAAGAGAGCTGACGGCCTTCTCGTTGGCCGTGGCCTTGTCGGTGTCTTCCGAAACCGCGTCACCTACGGCACGGGTGGCCACTGCGCCGAAAGAGACGCGAACTTCAGCCTCCGCGGCATCATTGCGGACCGTTTCAAGCTCCTGCGAGC
>CAVGYS010000052.1:0-7593 GCA_963633505.1 Oscillibacter sp. MSJ-31 | reverse complement strand
AAACGTTATTTTCCTTTTCATACTCAAATTCAATTATTATCGTCAATTACTTCTGAAGATTGAGGTCGGTATCGATACTCTCGCCCTCAATCCACTCGGCCACCTTGAAGCTTACCTTCACCTGGCCCTGCATTACGGCGGTGCCGTCGCCAAGCATGATGGTGTAGAGGTGGTTGCGGGTAGCGTTCACGAACTGGGTTCCGTCGTTGAATTCCACGGTAACGGAACTTGTTATTTGAGTGGCGCCGTCAATGACCGTGTAGTCGATTTTAACCGCAGGATTCAGTGACTTGGCATCCTGCTCGTAGAGATAGAGGGCGCGGTGGGTGTTGAGCTTCTTGATTGTCTCCGCATCACCGCTCTCATCCTGCGAATCATCATAAGCTATGCCCTTGACCGATGCACCGTTTACCGTGCTGCTTTTGGCCAGCAAGGTCTGGTACTCGCTCAAAGGATTGATCGTCAAACTCGTAGCAGCGGTGGACGGCACGTTGATGCCTGCTGATGAACCGGCATTCAGGTAGCTCTTGTCATTCGCACCCGTAATCTGCACGCCCGTGATGATAAGGTCGGGAGCATAGTTGCAGATGTCGATACGGGACACGGTGCGGACAAGCTCGGCGCTCACGTCAAGACCGTACGGGGTCAAGGCCTCCGTCACAGGAGTGATGACGGACATAGGGAAGCTCTTCGTCTCCCCGCCGACCAGGGCGTCCGCCTTCACCTGAGTGCCGTCAGTATCCTCATCGGTAAGAGTCGCAGTTGCAAGAACGTTCCTGAAAGCGGCGAGAGTCGTAGAGCCGACGGTTACGTCTGCCGGAGTGTCATTGGCGATGATGCCGATTCTCACCTTCTTCCCCATCAGGCTGGCAGGGATGTCCAGCGAGCAGGTGGTCGTGCTCTGCGCATCCGTTCCCGGAGCGAACATGATACTGCCATCGGAGCCGTCCGTTGTGAACTTTGCCATGCTGCGAAGGGTGTAATTGTTCTCGTTGTTGGACGAGCCTTCCTCGAAGAGATAAACGTTGAGATAGTTTATCGTCCTTTCATCGAGCTCATCCGCAACGGTTCCCTTCACCACGACGCCCTCCGCTGAAGGCGCCTTGAGGACGATGTTGATCTTGGCGCTCCCGAGAGTCTCGTCGGCGTTGGTGCCCGAGAGTTTCTCGTTGCTGCACGCTGCGGCCGCAAGGACAACGCCCCCGAGCAGCAGCGACTTCATCAAAATACTTTTTACCATAGTCTTAAACATTTAAAAACAAATAAGTTAATATTATCTTCATTCTACTGTTATCCGAATGTCCCTCCGTCTCTCCAGTCGTTGACCGCAGCCTCGAAGCCCTGGTTCACCTCGATGCTCCCGTCGGGCCGGATGAGCAGACGTATCTCGTACTCCTGCACCGGGGTTCGCGACGGATACCAGCCCCACTGCCGGAAGACGTAGCCCAAGTCCACCGTCTTCGACGCCTGCACGCCGTCGTGACAGAAGTAGAGGCGCGGCATATCCTTGTCCGTCCAGCGCAGCGTGACCAGGGTGGCGGTCAGCGTGAAGCGGTGCATCTGCACGTCCTCCACAAGTGAGCCACCATAGCTCTCCACCGGCGGGAAGCTGTGCACGTCGATGCTGTAGGCGTTGTCCCCGAACATCTCCATCCCCGTACCTATCCCATCCAGACGGAAACTGTACCCCTCCGTGAACGGCGGGACGAGCTTCCAGTCCACCTTCACCCTCAGCACGCAGTGCACGTTGGACATCTCCCCAAGGAAGCTGTTCGAGCACCCCGGCACAATGGTGAAGGCACATTCGCCGCGATACAGCCGGTCGCCGTTGCAAAAGACGTTCTCTCCCACCTCCGATGACGGATAGAGATCGTCCACCTTGAGGCGGAATGCTTCCAGCCCCTGCTGTGCATATCCAGTCAGGGACCCGTAGTCCTCCAGATTGCCTATAGCGACGAGGGTGTAGCCGCCCTTTTCCAGCGAGGCTATGCTCACCCGCGAGGGGCAACCCCGGATATGGGGAGTCTCCCGAAGGAAATTGCCGCTCCCGTCGAAGAGGAAGTAGCGCACCGACGAGACGTACTCCGAGAAACGGTCCCGGCCCCTGTAGAGATAACGGAAACGCACCATGTTGAGCTCGCAGCACTCGTCGCGCCAGTCCGCGAGACTGCACGAGGCGAGCACCAGACAGGGCAGCAGCGAGAGAAAGCACCTCAAGCGCCTGCCAAGGCGCGTCCGTCCTGAGCGTATCATTCCTCATATTCCTCCTCTCCATCCACCTTGTCATTGCCGGGCTCCGCTTCGGAGCGTGAGGACGAAATGACTATGTAGTCCAGCTTTACCTCCACTCTGCGCAGCGGCGGGAAGAGCTCCCGCAGCATCCGGCGATACGGCTGTCCGCCCCGCATATTGAGCAGTTGCAGCTCCCTCCCCTCGAAGATGCCGTAGCCATCGATGATGGACAGGATTTCAGCCTTCTCCGGCATGTCGCTCTCCTCCACCGCTGAACGCAGCCCGTCCCAATCCTCGCCCATACCGTTCACGGACACGATGAGTGATGACGGAAGTCCGTATCGCTTCATCAGATAATCCCGTATGCCGTCGGCACGCTTGCCGGAGAGTTCCAGATTGTGGATGTAAGTCCCTTCGGGAGAGGCATATCCGGTGATGCTGACGCGCAGCAGCTTGTATTCGTCCGTATTGTATATTATCGGGGAGAGCAGGCTGTCCAGCCGTTGTAGCTGCGAAGAGTTGTTTTCAAAGTCAGGATAGACCTCCCAGCGGTCCACAGGGTAATTGAGCCTAAGGGCGGCGACAAGGCTGCGACTCCTAAAGGCCCCGTTCTCCGGCTCGACGGGGGCGAGATCGCCGCTTTCCGGCGCCGCATCCTCCGCAGGGCCGGCCGGGACGTCGGGATAGGAGAGGCTCCGCCCGCGCTCCGGGACGGCGACCGATACGCCACGCCCGGCAAGGACGTACTGCTCGCAGCAGTCCTCCACTTTCTGTATGACGTACAGACTCCCTTTCAATCCTGACGGCACGGCTATCGCCTCCCGGTAGAGGATGCTGTCCGGGTTCTCCCTCCCCACTACGTATAGGCGCGAAGGGACGTAGACCCCGAACCTGCCGCCCGCCGCGCCGCTATTCCACGACAGAGCCTTCCGTCGGCGGAGAAACTTCGCCCCGGAAGGAGTGTAGAAGCTCATTTCCGGATAGGAGAGGGTGTCACTATCGGAAATGAAGAGCGGCAGAGCATGCAGGGACACCGCGCCCTTGAAGCGGCCTTCCGCCGCGCAGGAGAAGCTCAGTACGAGGCTGTCGCCCGACCATTCGGCGATGGGAGCCGTGAGATAGCGCAGCGCGGGACTCCGCAGCGAATCCGCCGCCGTGCACCCCTCCCCGGCCCTTGCCGGCAAGGAGAAGAGTCCCGCCATAAGAAGCGCCGCTACGCCGATATGCACCAAACCGCGTCCCATAGCTTTCAATAAATATAATAGATTAGCGACAGGGCGGCCTTGGTCAGACCGAACCAGTTACGGCTGTAGGAGCCCACCTTCCTGCCGCAGGTTCCACAATCGGACTTGTCGTAGCGGAGATAGACATAGCCAAGGCCTGCGGATGCCTCTATCCCCAGACGCTCGCCCAGAGGCCACTGGTATCCGTAGGAGGCTCCGGCCCCCGCAGCCCAACCGCTGTAACGGTATTCGTCAAGTGCCGGGATGAAACTCAAGCCGCCAGCGTTGTACTGCGCCCAGATGACGTGCAATCCCACATAGTCCCGCTCAAAAGAGCGGCAGAACCAGTACTTGAGTTCCGGCATCACGGCGAAGTGATGTATCTTGGGATTTTTGGAGACCCCCTCGGCGGTATATCCGGAGGAGGGGAAGTTGAAGGCGTTGTAGCCAAGAGAGGCGGAGAGGGTGTATCGGGGAGAAAGTTTCCATTCCACGCCCCCGTTCGGCGTGGTGGTGGCCCAATACAGGATGTTGGTCTTGAGACCCGTCTGCTGGGCGAAGCCCGGAAGAGAGAAAATCAGCGGAAGCAGGAAGCAGACCGCCCTGAGCGCCATCGCTCCGGAACGGGGATTCCCCCGCCCGCAAGCGGATTTGTCAGTTAGTCGTTGATCGTGTGTGTGTGTGTGTGTGTGTGTGTTTACACAAAAATCCCACACTTCCAAACGATTAGCGTCTTTTCTGTACGATTTTCTACAAATCATCCTATAAACTCTTCCAAGCCATGGGGCTCAACTTCACTAAGAGCGGCAGGGCCCCGACTCTCTGGCCGCAAAGATACAAAAAATTTTTATTTTTGCAGCTGTGGAAAAGAACACGCCGAACATACTCAAAGACTACCGGTATTATCTGAAGGTGGAGCGGGGGATGTCCCCCAACACCGTCAGCGCCTATTGCCGCGACGTCCGGGGATTTCTGGAGACGAAGGGAGAGAATCCTGCTGAAGCCGGATCGGAGAGCGTCGGGAAATATCTCTCCGCGTGCAGCTCGGAGCTCTCGGCCCGCTCGCAGGCTCGGCTCATGAGTTCGCTGCGTTCGTTTTTCGACTGGATGATTCTCGAAGGGGACAGAAAGGACAATCCCTGCGACGGAATCGACTCCCCGAAGATAGGGCGGCACCTGCCGGACGTGCTCTCCGTCGAAGAAGTGGACGCGATAATGAGGTCCGTGAACACCTCCTCCCCGGGAGGACTTCGTGACAGGGCCATCCTGGAAATCCTCTACGGCTGCGGACTGCGCGTCTCGGAAGCGTGCAGCCTGAGGATTTCGGACATTTTCATGGAGGACGGCTTTCTGCGCGTCATCGGGAAGGGGGACAAGCAACGCCTTGTACCAATGGGAGAAATGGCGCGGGAGGCCCTCTCCGGCTATCTGGCCGCAAGGCCCCAGGCCGCCACGACGAAAGACTCGGACATAGTCTTTCTCAACCGCTTCGGAGCCAGGATGAGCCGGATCTCCGTCTTCAACATCGTGCGCCGCCAGGCCCTGCTTGCCGGAATCAGCAAGACCATCTCCCCGCACACCTTCAGGCACTCTTTCGCCACCCACCTCGTCGAGAACGGAGCCGATCTGAGGGTGGTGCAGGAAATGCTCGGACACGAATCCATCCTCACCACGGAAATCTATACGCACATCGACTCCCGTACCTGGCAGGCGGCCGTATTGCAGCACCACCCAAGAAAATGAAAAAATAATTACTTTTGCCTGATGAAAAATTTTAGGACAATAGCCTCCGCGGCGCTGGCGCTGCTGTGCCTGGCGGCCTGCGAGAGGAGCGAGCCCGAAAAACCGGGAGAATACCGGGAAGTGGTGATTTACTGTGAGCTGGGATACAACAACCTCAGCTCCTACATCCGCGACAACCTCGAACAGCTCAGGCAGGGCAACGTCCCGTACGCCATGTCCGACAAGGCCATCGTGGCCTTCTGCCACAACACCGCTCCCGGAGGGGGATACAGCGCCAAGAATCCTCCGGTGCTTCTGCAATTCTGCAACCGCGACGGGCGGAACGTAATCGACACCGTCAAGGTATATCCGTCCGATATGAACAGCGCGACGGCGGAATCCGTGACAAGCGCGCTGATGGACATCCGCGAGCTCTTCCCCTCCAAAAGATACGGAATGGTCTTCTCCTCGCACTCCACGGGGTGGACACCCGTGGGATACCAGGCCGGAGACGAGAGCGTCTCCCTGCTGAACGCCCCCGCGGACGAAGCGCAAGAAGAGTTCCCCCTCACCAAGTCTCTTGGCAGCCAGTTCATCGGCAGCTCCCGCAACAATCTCGAGATGGACGTCCGAGATTTCGCCGCCGCCATACCGATGAAACTGGACTACGTCATCTTCGACTCCTGCCTGATGGGCTGCGTGGAAGTGGCCTGGGAGCTAAAGGACGTCTGCGCCAAGATAGTGTTCTCCCCCACCGAGGTGCTGGCCGAAGGCTTCATATACAAGACCATGCCCTGGTATCTTCTCTCGGGGGGAACTGCGGACTTAGTGAGCGTATGCAAGGATTACTTCGATCACTACGACTCGCAGAGCGGCTCCAGCAGGTCGGCCACCGTAACCATGCTCGACTGTAGCGGCATGGAAAGGCTTGCCGAGACTTTCTCGTGGATAGTGTCCGCGCACAGGGAGGGCTTTGACAACATCAGCCGGAGCAACGTGCAGCCGTACTTCTACAGCTCGGGCAGCAGCACGAAGGACTGGTTCTATGACCTGCGCGACGCGGCGAGGGAGGCCGGAGCCGACGCCACCGAGCTTTCACGGCTCGACGCGGCTCTCGACGGCTGCATAAAGTACCACGCGGAAACCGAATATTTCTTCAAGACCCCCCTTGAAAGATGCTGCGGGCTGAGCACCTATCTCCCCTCCCCTACAAGACCGGAGCTCACCGCATACTACAAGGGCTTGGGCTGGAACCGGGCCGTCGGGCTCGTGGCTGACAAATAATTTGTGCAGGACCGCGATTTTTCCTATCTTTGCGCGCATTTGAAAACCGCCCGGCGGTTTTGGTGCAATGGGATCTGAGAAATCAGATTGAGTAACACGTTTTTAAAGATTAAAGAAATGCAGCATTTCGAACTTAAAGGCCAGGTCCGCAAGGCGGACGGAAAGGCCGCTCTGAAGGCTCTCCGCAAACAGGGCCTCGTACCATGCAATCTCTACGGCTGCGGCACGGAGAACGTTCTCTTCACCGTCAACGCCAAGGAACTCAGCGCCTTGACCAACACCCCGGCCTCATACATCGTGGATCTCGTCATCGACAACGGAACCAAGCAGACCGCGATTCTCCACGAGCTCCAGTGGCATCCAGTTTCTGACGAGTGCCTCCACGTGGACTTCCTCGCAGTAAACGAGACCAAGCCTATCTGCATCAACGTCCCTATCGAGATCACCGGACACGCCGTCGGCGTACAGCAGGGTGGCAAGTTCTTCCAGCCGGCGCGCGAGCTGCGCATCTGCGCCCTTATGGCCAACCTTCCCGACAAGGTGAGCGTGGACATCTCAGACCTCGGGCTTGAGAAGAAGATCAAGGCCGGAGACGTCACCGTCAAGGATGCGACCATCATCAGCGACAAGGACACCATCATCTGCGGAGTCAAGGCCACCCGCAACTCAGCCGCCGCGGCAGCTTAAATCTGACGTTCCGTGTCCGAGAAGACTTATCTCATAGCCGGTCTCGGCAACGTCGGCGCCGAATATTCTTCGACCCGGCACAATATAGGATTCATGACATTGGACACCTGGGCTCAGGCGTCCAATGTCCTTTTTACTACCGAGCGCTACGGGGACGTAGCCACCGTCAAGGACAAGGGGCGGGAGTTCCTGCTTCTCAAGCCGTCCACCTACATGAACCTCAGCGGCAACGCGGTAAGGTATTGGCAGGGGCGTCTTGACATCCCTATAGAACACGTGATGGTCATCTGCGACGACCTCAACCTCCCCTTCGGAACGGCGAGGATGCGCAGGTCCGGCAGCGACGGCGGGCACAACGGGCTGAAGAACATCCAGGAGCTTCTCGGCACCAAGGACTTCGCCCGCACGAGGATTGGCGTAGGACACGACTTCGCGCAGGGGGGAC
>CAVGYS010000051.1:0-8187 GCA_963633505.1 Oscillibacter sp. MSJ-31 | reverse complement strand
ACTCTACTGTCACCGATTTGGCGAGGTTGCGCGGCTGATCGACGTCGCGCCCCTTGGCGATGGCTATGTGATAGGCCAGCAGCTGCAAAGGCACGACGGAAAGAATAGGCACGAAGCACTCCTCCGTGTCCGGAATCTCGAAGCACCAGTCGGATATGCCGCTGACGTCCTTGTCCCCTTCCGTGACGATGCTGATAATCTTGCCCTTGCGAGCCTTGACCTCCTGTATGTTGCTAAGTATCTTGTCATAGTGCCCGCGCTTCGGAGCAATCACCACCACCGGCATCTCCTCGTCGATGAGGGCTATCGGGCCGTGCTTCATCTCCGCCGCCGGATAGCCTTCGGCGTGGATGTAGGAAATCTCCTTGAGTTTGAGCGCCCCCTCAAGGGCCACAGGATAGTTATATCCGCGCCCCAGGTACAGGAAATTGTGGACATAGGTGAACACTTTCGCAAGTTCGGCTATCTCGCCGTCGTGCTCCAGAATCTTTGAAATCTTGTCCGGAATGGTCTGGAGCTCATTCACGAGCTGGGCGCGGCGCTCATCGGTGACGGTGCCGAGCTGCTCTGCGATGCTGAGGGCGATGAGGAAGAGGGTCGTCACCTGCGCGGTGAACGCCTTGGTGGAAGCCACGCCGATCTCCGGGCCGATATGGGTATAGCAGCCGGTGTTGGTCTCACGGGCGATGGAAGAACCCACGACGTTGCAGATTCCGAAGAGGAAGGCTCCGGACTCCTTCGCGAGCTTGATGGCGGCGAGGGTGTCGGCAGTCTCTCCCGACTGGGAGATGGCGATGACCACGTCCGTAGGGGAGATCACCGGTTTGCGGTAGCGGAACTCCGAAGCGTATTCCACGTCCACTGGGATGCGGGTCAGCTCCTCGATGATATATTTTCCGATCAGGCCGGCGTGCCACGAAGTGCCGCAGGCGCAGATTACGAAGCGCTTCGCTCCGAGGATGCGCTCCCTGTTGTCAATTATGCCAGAAAGCTTGACGGTGCCCAGATCCGGATGAAGCCGGCCCTGCATGGAGGCTTTGAGCGTCCTCGGCTGCTCGAATATCTCCTTGAGCATGAAGTGAGGGAAGCCTCCCTTCTCGATCTCGCTGAGGCTCATCTCAAGCTGCCGCACCACCGGGGTCTGCTCGACGCTCTTGAGATCCGTTATGCGAAGCTCCCTCCCGCGCTGGATGTAGGCGATCTGCCCTTCGTCCAGATAAACCACCTTGTTGGTGAACTCGATGATCGGGGAAGCGTCGGAACCGACGAAATATTCATCCTCCCCGACTCCCACCACGAGCGGACTGCCCTTGCGGGCTGCGATCATCTTGCCCGGCTCGCTCTTGTCGATAATCACGAGAGCATAGGCCCCCACCACGTTGCGCAGCGCGAGAGGCACGGCATCATCGAGATTCATCTTATGCGAATCCATGATATATTGGACAAGCTGGATCAGAACCTCGGTATCGGTCTGGCTTGCAAAATGATAGCCCTGCCTGGTAAGCTCAGTTCGGAGAGGCAGGTAATTTTCTATGATTCCGTTGTGGATTATGGCAAGATTGTGATTTTCAGAACAATGCGGATGCGCATTGGCATCGCTCGGCTCCCCGTGGGTGGCCCAGCGCGTATGGGCTATACCCGTCGTACCGCTGACGTCCTTGCCCTCGGCGACCCTTTCGAGATCCTTGACCTTGCCTCTGGTCTTGTACACGGACAGTTCGCCGTTATCGTTTATCAGCGCCACTCCGGCACTGTCGTAACCCCTGTATTCAAGCCTTGTAAGGCCTTTTATCAATATCGGGTAGGCCTGCCTGCCTCCCACGTATCCTACGATTCCACACATAGCTTTCAAGTTTTTGTCAATAGTCCATATTATCCATAAGTTCATCCAGCTGCCGGCGATCCTTCTTGGTCGGACGGCCGCTGCCCTTGTCCCTGCTCAGAACGATGGTCTCGCGAGGGGCGCGAAGTTTCTCAAGTTCGGAGTCGGGAGTCTGGTTCTCGGCATACTGGGGGACCAGCTGGGCCCCCATGCGGGATTCCGTGAGCTGGAGCACCTTGTAGCTGAAGAGGGCCGAGCCCTTGCGTACTTCCAGCCTGTCCCCGCATTTGACGGCCTTCGATGGCTTGGCCGCCGTCCCGTTGAGTTTCACCTTGTTGCCGTTGCAGGCGTCGGTGGCCTCGCTTCGGGTCTTGAAAACCCGGATGGCCCAGAGGTATTTGTCCAGTCTGACGCTTTCCACCATCAGTCGAGATAAAGCGCGTGACGTACTTCGGAAGATGCTTCCGCCCCGCGAAGATATTCGAGTATGGCAAGTCCGAACGCCGGGGCGTGTCCTGCCGAACGTCCGGTAATCACCCTTCCGCAGACCTCATACGGCTGCGCGGTGAAGACGGCCCCCTTGGAGAGAAGACAGTTCTCGAAGCCGTCGAAGCAGGTGAATTTCAGCCCTTCCAAGCCGTCAAGCTGACTGAGCACCAGTCCCGGAGCAGCACAGATGGCGGCCACGGTGCCACCCTCGTCATAATGCGTCTTCATCAGACGCATCAGCTCCTCGCAGCCGGCAAGCTTTTTCGAGCCGGGCATCCCTCCCGGGAAAATCATCACGTCCTTGTCGCAGACAGCCTCGCTCGAACTGTCAAGACTTGACAGGTAAGAGTCGGGGGTCACGCCGACCCCGTGTGAGGAAAGCACCGTGGGGACGTCGGCGATCGCTGTCAGTTCGACCTCCACTCCCCCTCTGCGCAGCACGTCACAGACGGCAAGAGCCTCCATGTCCTCGAAACCGTCCGCCAAAAATATTCTTACACCTTTCATAGCTTCTATATCAATTTATCATCGTCCTCGGGAAGAGTCGCCGATACGTCGGGGTTGATGTACGCGTCCTTCTCGACCCTGTTGACTACGGCGCTCAGAAGAACCGTCCCCCTACCTGTCGGCACCATGGCGAAGTCTTCGCACTCCGCCGGCACGAGAAGAAGCTCTCCCCTGTCGAGCGGATAAGACTCCTTCTCATCCTCGTCCGAGGAGAGGTTCTGCACCACGGCAGCGCCCTCCACGCAGTAGAGCAGAGTGAAAGGGCCCTCGTCTCCGGTCTTGACGCGCATCGGAGAAGAAAGCCTCAGCCTGTCCACGGTCAGCTGCGGGACGTCCGCGAGCCTGTCAGCGTCCGGAGAGGATGCTCTGAACCTGCGGTAGTTTATGAAGTCCATCGCATCGACCGCCGTCAGCGCGGGGTCGAACTGCTCCTCGGAAACGTCGCCGCCCCAGCCGCAAAGACAAAAATCCAGCGGGGAGGACTCCCCTATCTCCAGGATCTCCAAATCCCCGAAAGCGGAGTGCGGCGTGCCGGACGGAATCAGCAGACTCTGTCCGGGGTAAGGGGCGATTATGTTGAGAAGCTTCTCCACACTGCCGTCGGCACAGCTTCCGTAGAAAGCGGAAGCGTCGCAGTCGTCACGAAAACCCAGCGCGATGCCCGAATCCTTGCCCGCACGGAGCACGTACCAGAGCTTTTCCTTGCCCAGCAGGTCATATCTCTGCCCTGCCGTAACGTCATCGGGATGCACCTGCAAGGGCATGCGGCCCCGTACCGTGAGCTTCCTTACACACAAGGGGAACTGCCTGCCGAAAAACTCGTAAACCTTCTCTCCGGGAATCCGGTCGATATACATGTCCATCAGCTCCGCTATGCTGTTGCCGGCAAGCCAGCCTTCACGCACGAGGGAATCACGATAGCCGAGGTCGGCGAGCTTGAACTCTTCCGTCCCCCAGCTATAGTCATTCTGCACGGAGCAGAATTTCATAGGATATAACTTGCGTTCTTCCATTTTCGGACAAAGTGCAAATATAGTGATTTTTGCCGGACTTAAGATGACCTCAGACGCGATGAAGAGAAGAAGGCTATGACAAAACCTATGACAGTGACTCCAAGCGCCGTCACCAGCACGTCCTGGAGCTGAAATTCAACGGGATAGGCCTGAATGAAGAAGCCCTGCGGCATCTTGATGAGACCGAAGTGCTGCTGAAGCAGAGTGAGGCCGACTCCGAAGAGCAAACCGGCGGCAAGACCGGAGAGCGAGATCATCCACCCCTCAAGCAAAAAAATGCGGTGCACGAGCGAATCCCGCGCCCCCATGGCACGCAGCATCGCGATATCCTCCCCCTTCTCGACAATTAGCATCGAGAGGGAACCGAAGATATTGAACGCCACGATGATGACGACAAAAAGCAGGATCGCGAAAATGGCCAGCTTCTCGTATTTCATCATCTTGTAAAGAGAGGCGTTCTGCATATACCTGTCCTCGATCGCGAAACCCTCCCCCAGGGCGGCAGTGACATCAGCCTTCAGACGAGCGACGTCAACCCCCTCTGCGGTGCGCAGCTCAAGGCTCGAGACCACCCCCTCCCTTCCCACAAGGGAGCGCATGACCTCTATCGGGACCACTACCAAAGAAGCGTCCGTCTCGGAACTGATGCTGAAAAGACTGCCCACCACAAGGCTTTCGCTCCCCAACTCTGACGAGGGAGAGAAGAGCTGATCCTCCGCACCCAGCTTGGGATAATAAATCACCAGATGCTCAAGAAAACGCGGGTTTATCCCCATGTCGGCGGCAAGACCCACCCCCACCGACACCTGCGCCAGCTCCCCCTTGTGTAGGGAAAACACACCGGAAGTCACGTGCGAGGCGAGCGGAGAGGAGTTTTCATAGACGCTGTCCACCCCCTTGGCCCTCGCAACCCCTTGCCTGTCAGCGTAAGTCATAAAGACCTGTCTTTCAAGCACGGAGGAAAGACTCTCCACCCGGCCATCGGAGGCGAGACACTCAAATACGTCCCCTTCGGGAACGAAGAGACCTCCCCCCGCGCGAACGATCCTCAGATCCGGGGAGAGGTCCGATATGTTGGAGCGGATAATGGCGTCGAAGCCATTGTACACCGACAGAATCAGGATGAGGGCGGCCGTGCCGACGGCAATTCCGGCGGCGCTGATCGCGGAAATCACGTTGATGACGTTGTGCGACTTCTTCGCGAACAGATAGCGGAATGCTATGAACAGGCCCGCATTCAAACTCTATTTCTTCAAGAGTTCATCTATATGCGCCGCATAGTCGAGCGTCGTGTCCTGATAGAAATCTATCTCCGGCACTATGCGAAGCTGCGAAGCCACCGCCCGGCCCAGAGCACCCCTGAGCGAACGCTTCTCCTCCTCAAGACGCGCGAGCGCCCCGGGAGCCTTGTCCGAAGGGAAGATGCTGACATAGACCTTGGCGATGCTCAAATCGGGGCTGACCCTGACTTCGCTCACGGTCACCATGCACCCCTCGAAGGCCGCCATCCCCCGGCTTCTGATGATTTCAGCCAGGTCGCGCTGCAACTCGCGGGCGACCTGGAGCTGTCTTTTGCTTTCAGACCTATCCATTGACGATTATGATATAGTAGTCCTTCTTGCCTTTCTGAACAAGGATATATTTTCCGTCTATGATGTCATCCTCCGTGAGGCTGCGGGAGATGTCGTTCATCTTCTCCTTGTTGAGACTGAACCCGTTCTGCTGGATCATCTTGCGGGCCTCGCCCTTGGAAGGGAAGACGGAAGTCTCCACGGCGAGAGCGTCAAGTATCCCCAGAGGCAGCTTCTCACGGCTGATATTGAACGTCGGCACTCCATCGAACACGGCGAGGAAGGTCTTCTCGTCCAAGGACTTCAAATCCTCGGCCGTGGCCTTGCCGAAGAGCATCTGCGAAGCGGCCAGGGCCGTCTCGTACTCCTTCTGTCCGTGCACCATGACGGTCACCTCGCGTGCGAGAATCTTCTGGAGCTCGCGCTTCTCCGGGCATTGCTCGTGTGCGGCGATGGCCTCCTCGATGGTCTCGCGGTCGAGCATCGTGAATATCTTGACGTAGCGCTTGGCGTCCTCGTCGCTGACGTTGAGCCAGAACTGGTAGAACTGGTACGGGGAGGTGCGCTCGGCGTCGAGCCAGACGTTGCCCTTCTCGGTCTTCCCGAACTTGCCTCCGTCAGCCTTGGTGATCAGAGGGCAGGTGAGTCCGAAAACCTCGCCCCCGCAGCTGCGGCGAACAAGTTCCGCGCCCGTGGTGATGTTGCCCCACTGGTCCGCGCCCCCGAGCTGGAACCTCACTCCCCTGTGCTGGTAGAGATACAGAAAATCATAGCCCTGCAGGAGCTGGTAGGTGAACTCGGTGAACGACATACCCTCGGAAGAGTCACGGCTGAGCCGCTTCTTGACGGAATCCTTGCTCATCATATAGTTCACGGTGATGAGCTTGCCGATGTCACGGGTGAAATTGATGAAGCTGTAGTCCTTCAGCCAGTCGTAGTTGTTGACGAGCTCGGCCTTGTTCGGAGCATCCGAGTTGAAATCCAGGAAACGGGAGAGCTGCTCCTTGATGCACTTCACGTTGTGGGCGAGCGTCTCCTCGTCTAGCAGGTTGCGTTCCTTGCTCTTCATCGAAGGGTCCCCAATCATGCCGGTCGCACCTCCGACCAGAGCGAAAGGCTTGTGCCCGCAGGCCTGGAAATGTCAATTCCGACATAAGCCGACGCCGGGCCTTTCATCAACTCCTCTTCTGTCCCGGGCATGATGTCGTGAATCATACCCCTCCACTTGAGTTCCTCGATAAAATTCTTCATTTCTGTCTTCTCTTTTGTTTTTGAGCGTGCAAAGTTACACAAAAACCGCAAGCCGTAAAAGAAATCACGACCTGCGGATCAATTATGTGCCTAAGAACTATCTGCGGTCGTTGGCTATCGAAATATAATAGAAGAGCGTCGCAAGGGAGCCCAGAGCGGCCACCACGTAGGTGTATGCGGCCCACTTGAGAGCATCTTCGGCCATCGGCCTCGTACTCTCGTCCACGATTCCGGCCCCGTCGAGCCATTGTACGGCCCGCTGGCTCGCATTGATCTCCACCGGCAGCGTTACGAAGCTGAAGAGGGTCGTCATCGCGAAGAGAATTATGCCGGCCCACAACAGCGCAGGGAACCTGTCCACCATGATTACGCCCAACAGGAGTATCCACTGGACGGTGTTGCTCGCGAACGTCACCACCGGAACGAGAGCGGAGCGCAGCCTCAGGGGCGCGTAGCCCTGTGCATGCTGGATGGCGTGACCCGTCTCGTGGGCGGCTACGGCGCACGCCGCGATGGACGCGCTGCCATAGACGGACTCGCTGAGGTTGATGGTCTTGTCCTGCGGGTTGAAGTGGTCGGTAAGACGGCCGGAGACGGACTGCACCGTCACGTCGTCGATGCCGTTCTGCCGGAGCATGAGACGGGCTATGTCAGCACCTGTCAAACCGTGCGGGGACGGCACCTTGGAATATTTGGCGAAGCGGCTCTGCAAGGTCGACTGAATGAGCCAAGAGAGCAGCATCACTGCTATAACTATAAACCAGATCATATCTATACAACAATTTAAGCCCCCACGGGGCGGGAATCAATATACAAACGCTATGCCGAAGACTATCCTGAAATCGTCCCTGGTGTAGTTGTTGGTCCAGACGAGGAACATCCGATGGCAAGATCCGGGACCGAGTCGAACCTCCACGAGTGGATCGTGCCTGCCATTGGGTTCAGGAGGGTGCCGTTCGGGAGCGGGAATTTGGCTCCGAGATACAGCCAGTGCTCGATGTCCGCCATTTTGTCAGTATGCACCGTCCACAAGGTGTTGGAGAGCCAGTAGTATCTGCCCTCGGGGTCGAAGGCCCCGTGCATATACAGTCCGCTGGTAACGTAGGAAAATCGGTGCGAGTCGCTCAGGGAGAAGGTCGGGCTCGTCTGCACGCCTACGTTGAAATAATTGCTCTCGTAGAAACCGGCCCTGAAAGTGTAGCCGGAATACACCCCTGTCGGGCAGGTGTACAGCTCAAGGCCGACGGCGGTCTTGCCGATACCGTATTGGAACGTCGTGAAAGTCTCCTGGAAGTTGACTGCGGGGCGAAACTTGACGGAATGGTAGCCGAAGAGCTTGCCGTCTCCGGGAGCGGGGGCGTAGAACGGAACCTGGGACAGGGCGGAGACGCATCTGAGCATGAGGGCGAGCGTCAAGAGAAATCCTAATCGTCGAGTATTCATGGGGTGCATCGCTTTACATAAGTTTCTTGTAGCGGAACCTTGTCGGCTCGGCATTTCCCAGACGCGCCTTGCGGTTCTCCTCATATTCGGC
>CAVGYS010000050.1:0-8191 GCA_963633505.1 Oscillibacter sp. MSJ-31 | reverse complement strand
CGGTATATATGAGCGCGTTGAACAGGTCTCTGAACCGGTTCGCCTGTATTCTGCCGAGGACTTCGAACAGATGGCCGCGCAGAACATAGCCATGAAGGGCATTGCGCGCGACACCGTGTACGTCCCGGTCTATGAATACACGGGCCTCTCCCTTTCTTCTTCATGGTTCTATAATGACTGGTGGTATCGCGACCCTTGGTTCTATTGGGGCGATTACGGCTGGAGATACGGTTGGACTTATAGGGATCCTTGGTACTACGGCTGGGGCTACGCCCCTTGGCGCGGGTACTGGTGGGGATATGATCCTTGGTACTACGACCCTTGGTATCGTGATCCGTGGCGTTATGATCCGTGGAGATACGACCCTTGGTACGGTCCGTCCTACGGACATCATCACTGGCGCCCCGAGCCGGGACTTTCCCCGGGAAGCGACCGCTATTACGGGCAGAGGCGCGGCACTCAGCCTGTCGGAAGCCGGAGCGGGCGTGCGGGCCGCGACAATTATCGTCCGGGCATAAGCGGAGGCAATTATGGTTCGGCGGGAGCATCTCAGTACAACGGTTTCCGTCTCTCTCCGGGCAACGGTTCCTCCCGTCCGTCAGCTGTCAGGCCGAATTCATCATCAGGAAGCGACAAGTCGAACGTGACTCCGGGCAGGAACGGGTACAACTACTCCCGTGGATATCAGAGCAGAAACTCGGGGTCCGGTTCGGTGAACGGCGGCTCTTCAAGCTCCGGCGGCAGGAACAGCACTCGCAGTTATGAGTACAACAACTCAAGCAGCGGCACCAGCAGTTGGGGAAGCGGCAGCAGGAGTTCCGGTTCAAGTTATTCCGGCGGTTCATCCTCAAGGAGTTATGGCGGTGGCGGAGGCTCGTCATCCCATAGCGGTGGCGGCGGAAACAGCCGGGGAGGCGGAAGAAGGTAGGTGATTAAAAAGAAGAGAAATGAGAAAGACTATAATATTGTCATTGGTGGTTTTCATGGCCGGCAGCATGGTCGCCGGGGCCCAGAACATGTATGACGCAATCAACTTCAGCCGCAACGAATATCTTGGTACGGCACGTACGATGGCGCTGGGTGGGGCCGTGACCGCCATAGGCGGGGATCTGGGAACGGTCGGGATCAATCCGGCCGGCTCGGCCGTGGCCAACTACGGACAGCTGACCATCACTCCGGGACTTGCATTGTCGTCGGTGAATTCGGCTTATTCTCCGATGGGCGAGTCGGCTTACGGGGCATTCAACGGAACTTCCCGTTCACGTATGTCCATGCCTAACATAGGCATCTCGCTGGTGATGGATACCGGACGCAGGACCGGCTTGAAGTCGTTCACTTTCGCGGTGGTTTCAAACCAGACCGCCCAGTACAACTACAGCGCGTCGGCCTACGGTGCGAACTCGCGGACTTCGAAGATGGCCGAGTTCGCCGCTGCCGCCTCCGGCATCAGTGAAGACGTCCTTGCCAACTACAATTCTTTCGATCAGAGCAACGTCTCCTGGGACGTGCTCACCGCGTATCAGGGCGGAATGTTCGGCTCTTACGGCTCAGGAAACCGGTATGTGGGCGTGACCGAGGCCATTTCTCCGGACGGTTCGTATCACTACGTGCCCGGGGCGCTCCAGCAGTCTTCAGCGGTCTCCAAGATCGGGCACAAGAACGATTTGGTCTTCAACTTCGGATTCAACGTCTCCGACAAGCTCTTCTTCGGCTTCAACCTCGGCACTCCGGTGGCGGAATATCGTTACTCCGAGGCGTTTTATGAGACGGCCATAGATTTGGATTCCTTCCCTATCTCATTTATCGGCAGCGACGGGGCGGAGAGAATCACCGCCTTCAGAAACGGGACGTATTCATACAACTACACTGCGGACATAGACGGCATCTATGCCAAGTTCGGCTTCATCGCCACTCCCCTCAAGGGGCTTCGCTTCGGCGCGGCCATCCAGACTCCGACAGCCTACACCATCTCGGAGAAGTGGCAGTACGGCGCGGCCACCATCTTCAAGGACAGCCAGTTCGACGATGCCGCGACTTCTCCCCGTGGAGAGTACACCTATTGCCTCCAGTCTCCGTACGTGGCCAATTTCGGCGCGGCCTACACCTTTGGCAGCCGGGGCTTCGTGAGCGTGGACTATGAGCTGACGGACTACAGCGTGATGCGTTTCTCCGAACTTTATCCCGATGATTTCTACAATGACTCTTATTACGATTTGAACGAGACCAACAGGAACTTCGCCGGAGTGTCGCACGCCTTGCGCGTGGGAGGCGAGTTGAGGCTGACGCCGGAGTTCTCCCTGCGTGCCGGCGCATCCGTGCTGACTTCTCCGGAGCGTCATTGGATCAACAGTGTCGGAGATGACGTCACGGCGGACGATTACCTCAAGGATTTCAACTCCTACAACGGGAATCTCAAAACTCTCGTCTCATCGAGCTATTACGACGACAGGACATCGTCCTTCTCGCTTGGTTTCGGCTACTCTTCGCCGGGGTCTTTCTTCGCCGACCTGGCCGTGAAGTGCACGAAATTCCCGGAGACGACATTCTCCCCTTACTACGATTACGACAACTACAATGCGGCAGGACAGTTGACCGGCGTCAAGTCCCCGCGAATATTAAACAGACCAACTCTCTGGAACGCCGCCCTGACTTTTGGGTGGAGGTTCTAGAAACTTCTTGACATTCATGGAATTTACCGCCAGACAACTTGCCGAGGTTCTTAATGGGACAGTAGAAGGCAATCCTGAGGAGAAAGCCTCCTCGTTCGCGAAGATAGAACACGGCAAGCCGGGGCAGTTGTGCTTCCTCGCCAATCCCAAGTACGAGCAGTACGCCTACAGCAGCAGGGCTTCCATCCTGCTTGTGAACAGGGATTTCGAGCCGAAGCATCCCGTGACCCCAACCCTCGTGAGAGTGGACAATGCGTATTCGGCGCTTGCAGATTTGCTCAAGTATGTCTCCGACCACAAGAAAAAGTACAGAAGACACCGGGGACGTTGCCATATCGCGTGGAGCGCGAAAATCGGCCGCAGCGTCTATGTCGGGGACTACGTGACGATCGGCAAGGGCTGCACGGTCGGGGACTGCACCAGGATAGGCGACAACGTCACCATCGGCGCAGGCACGAAGATAGGCTCTTATTGCATCATCTATCCCGGGGTGCACATCTTCCCGGGGATGGTGATAGGCGACAGGGTGATACTGCATGCGGGATGCATCATAGGTGACGACGGTTTCGGCAACGCTCCGCAGCCGGACGGCTCGTGGAGGAAAATCGAGCACGTGGGCAACGTGGTGATCGGCAACGACGTGGAGATAGGCTCGAACGCCACCGTCGATCGCGCTCCGATGGAGTCCACGATTATCGGGGACGGTGTCAGAATCGACAACCTCTGCCAGATAGCGCACAACGTGGTGATCGGGGAGAATACGGCCATAGCCGCCCTCACGGGCATCGCCGGCTCCTCCAAGATCGGCAAAAACTGCATATTCGCAGGGCAGGTGGGCATCGCCGGACACCTCACCATCGCCGACAAGACCACCATCTGCGCCAAGTCGGGCATCATCGGCAACGTGAAAAAGCCGGGACAGACCCTCTTCGGTACGCCGGCCATTCCTCACAATGCGTTCCTGAGGGCGTATGCCAAGTTCAAGCAGTCAGGAGAGGAGTAAAAAATTTTTTCTATCTTTGCGCCCCGATGAATCAACAGACAGTAACTAAAGAATACACTTTCGAGGGAAGAGGGCTTCACACAGGATGTTACGCACATCTGACCATTTGTCCGGCCCCGGAGAATTTCGGAATACGCTTCCTCCGCACGGATATGGGGGTGGAAATTCCCGCGCTCGCCTCGAAGGTGAGCAGAACAGACAGAAGCACCACCATCTCCGAAGGGGAGGTTCAGGTGGTCACGATAGAACACCTGCTTTCGGCTCTCACCGGCCTGGGGGTTGACAATGCCCTGCTGAAGCTTGACAACGTGGAAGTCCCGATTCTTGACGGAAGCGCCGAGTGCTATGCCCGCGCCATCGCTCCGGACGGGCTTTTGGAGCAGTCCTCCGAGAGGAGGTACCTTACGCTCAAGGAGGAGGTCGAGGTCAGGGACGAAAACAGCGGCTCCTGGATCAGAATCTCTCCTGCGGACTCCTTGTCCTACGACGTGACCGTGGATTTCAATTCCAAAGTGCTCGGGGTGCAGAAGGCGCATTGGAGCGAGAACGCCGACTATGTCGGGCAGGTGGCTCCGTCCCGCACTTTCTGCTTCTTCCACGAACTCGAGGCTCTCGCCTCAAGGGGGCTTGTGAAGGGAGGTGACGTGGACAACGCGATAGTGATCGTGGAGCATCCGGTCACCAAGGAACAGGTGGACAAGATGTGCGTGCTCTTCGGCCAGCCGAGGCTGTCCGTGACGGACAACGGCTATCTGAGCAATCTCAAACTTCATTTCCCGAACGAGTGCGGAAGGCACAAGCTTCTCGATCTCATCGGAGATATGCGGCTGGTGGGAGGATACCTCAAGGCGCGTGTCAGCGCATACAAACCCGGCCATAAAATCAACAGCGCCGCAGCTTTGGCGGTAATGGAAAAAATTCAGAAAACATGGTAAAAATTCATCCGCTTGCGACCGTCAGCGCAAATGCAAAACTTGGCGAAAACGTTGAGGTCGGACCATACGCTTTCATCGATGACAACGTTGAGATAGGCGACAACTGCAAGATATATCCGCATGCAAACGTCTTCCCATACGTGAAGATAGGCAACCATTGCGAGGTTTTCCCCGGTGCGGTGGTCGGCGGCATACCTCAGGACCTGAAGTTTGACGGGGAGGTCACCTATGTCGAAATCGGCGACTACGTCACCATTCGCGAGTGCGCCACCATCAACCGCGGAACCAAGGCCAGCGGGAAGGGAATCACCAAGATTGGCGACCACACACTGATAATGTCCTACGTACACGTGGCGCACGACTGCCGTGTCGGCAATCACTGCATCCTCGTGAGCTACGTGGGCATCGCCGGAGAGACGGACGTGGACGACTGGGCCATCATCGGCGGCAACACTGCCGTGCACCAGTTCTCGCATATCGGCACCCATGCCATGGTCGGAGGCTGCTCCGCCGTCAACAAGGACATCCCGCCTTATTCCATCTGCGGACGCACTCCCATCTGCTATGCGGGCATCAACATCGTAGGCCTGCGCAGGAGGGGTTTCGAGTCCGACACCATCCGCAACATCAAGGATATCTACGATACGATCTACTATCAGGGGCTGAACATCTCGGACGGTTGCGCCAGAGTGGAGGCCGGTTTCCCTCAGTCCGTGGAGCGGGACAACATCCTCAATTTCATCAAGAATTCCAAGAGAGGCATAGTCCGCGCCGGAGACGTGTCCGCCAAGGGTGGCATCGACTAGGGGCGGTGACTCTCACGATAGCATATTTTCCTCCTGTAGAATACTTTGCACTCCTTGCAAAGTATTCTTCGATTTATATGGAGGCCTGCGAGAACTATCAGAAGCAGTCGTACCGCAACCGTTGTCATTTCTATGCCGCCGATGGAGTCCAGAGCCTGTCTTTCCCGATAAGGCACAGGGACGGCTCCATCAACGTCCCCATCAAGGAGGTGGAGGTGGACTATTCCGTCCCGTGGGTTACGAAGACCGAGCGCTGCATAGATACGGCATACCGCTCGTCCGCTTTTTTCGAGTACTACCGCGATCCTCTCTTCGCCATACTTGATTCGCACCCGGCGACGCTGTGGGAACTCGATATGGAGATAATCCGCTTCTTTATCGACAAGCTCGGCCTCGTGACCCGGCTGCTCGAGACGTCATCTTATGTCGGCCCGGACGTGGACATACATCCCAAAAGGCCCGACTCAATCCTTTCTGAACTTGGATTGGCCAGGCCTTATTATCAGGTTTTTTCGGACAGATTCGGCTTCGTCCCGAACCTCTCGGTGATGGATCTCCTCTTCAACGAGGGCCCTTCGGGGCTGGATTTCCTCCGTTAGTCTTGTTGCTCCTCGTCTTCTCCGGTGTCCATCCCGGCTTCCCAATAGACCACGCTCACCGCGCCGAGGTTGCCCTTGCTCGAGAAAATGTGCAGGGCCAGGTACGCCTGCCCTTTCTCTCCGAGCAGCCCTACGACCTCTTTGTTGGTGAACACCTTGATGTCTTCCCTGAACTTCTCGCATCCGTAAACGGTCGCGTCGTAGTACGAGCCCGAGAAGGTGTATGGGGTGTCGAAGTCGAGCTTTGACTTGAAGTAATCGGTCAGGGCCTCCTTCTGTTCGTCGGTCTCCAGGCTGTATGTGAGGGCGTATGAGAACGTGTAGTTGTCGTTCTGGTCGAGGTCGCTGCAGGCTGACAGCAGCAGCGCGCCGAAAAGTACAAAGGCCAATTTTCTGAAAAAGTGTTTCATCGCTTATATGTTTTCGTGCAAAATTACAGGTTTTTTCGGAAATTAGTGCTATCTTTGCGCAAATGGGGGATGGAAGGCCGGGCGGTCTTCCTTTTTTATGATTTATCGACTTATGGATCTGCAGAAATTCAAAGAAGTGGTGGAGAACGCCGCAAAAGAGCGGGGCTGCCTTGTGGCTGACGTTTCTCTCAATGACGATGACAACGTGTTCGAGGTGATTATCGACAAGGAGGGGGGAGACGTCAATCTGGGGGACTGTGAATACGTGCATCGTGCAGTTCTGACCTGCTTCGACAGGAATATCGAAGATTATGCCCTTACCGTGAGTTCCGCAGGCATAGATGCCGCCGAAGCGGACGAGATGTTGAATACGACAAACGAAAACATATAATGGAAAAAGAGAAAGTAATCACCCTGATCGACGCGTTCAAGGACTTCAAGGAGGAGAAGAACATCGACCGTCCGGTCATGATGCAGGTGCTCAAGGACGTGTTCCTCACCCAGATTGCCAAGACTTACGGCTCGTCCGACAACTTCGACGTCATCGTCAACGTGGACAAGGGAACTTGTGAGATTTATCAGAACTTCGACGTGGTCGAGGAGGTGGAGAATCCCAATGCCGAAATCACCCTCGACGGGATACGCGAGGACGGCGGCGACGCCGATGACTACGAGGTCGGCGACCAATATTCCAAGAGACTGCCTCTCGCCGCGTTCGGCCGCCGCGGCATTCTCAACATCAGGCAGAACCTGCAAGGCCGCATCATGGACATAGAGAAGGCCAACGTCTTCAAGAAATACTCCGAAAAGGTCGGGGAGCTCTTCTACGGGGAGATTTATCAGACCTGGTCCAAGGAAGTGCTTATCCTGGACGAGGATGGCAATGAACTACATATCCCTAAGACGGAGCAGATTCCGGGCGAGAGATTCAAGAAGAGCGACTCTGTCAAGGCCATCATCAAGAGCGTGGAGATGAAGAACAACACCACGCCTTACATAACCCTTAGCCGTACTTCCAACGAATTTCTTGAGAGGCTCTTCGAACAGGAGGTTCCCGAGATCGCAGACGGCCTGATCACCGTCAAGAAAGTGGTGCGCGTGCCGGGCGAGAGGGCCAAGGTCGCCGTGGAGTCCTACGATGACCGCATCGATCCTATCGGAGCTTGCATCGGCGTCAAGGGTGGGCGAATCATGGGTATCGTCCGCGAGTTGCGCAACGAGAACATCGACGTCATCCAGTGGTCGCAGAACGCCAAGCTTATGATACAGCGCGCCTTGAGTCCTGCCGTGGTCTCATATATCGAGATGAGCGACAATCCGGAGGACAAGGTGAAGGTGTTCATGCAGCCCGACCAGGTGAGCAAGGGTATCGGAAGGCACGGTGTCAACATCCAGCTTGCCGGAATGCTCGTCGGGCGTGAGATAGAGGTTTACAGAGAGCTCCCCAAGGGCGAGGATACCGAAGAGGAGGACGTACTGCTCAGCGAGTTCTCGGATGTCATCGACCAGTGGGTCATCGACCGTCTCGAGTCTATCGGCTGTGACACGGCCAAGAGTGTGCTCGCTCTCTCTCCGGAGGATATCGCCAAGCGGGCGGATCTTGAGGATGAGACGGTTGCGGATGTCTTCAAGGTATTAAAAGCAGAATTCGAGGATTGACATAATGGCAGAAATAAGATTAAACAAGATAATAAGACAATTCAATGTCGGTCTTGACGACCTTGTGGGCTTCCTCCGCAAGATCGGGGTCGAGGTCGAGGCCAACCCGA
>CAVGYS010000049.1:0-8276 GCA_963633505.1 Oscillibacter sp. MSJ-31 | reverse complement strand
CCCCGAAGATGAGCATCAAGCGCTTCCTCTACAAATAGTTCACCTCTCAACTGCAACGCGGAACGCTTTTCGTACATCTATTAGGAGCATTTCAAAACGGCTTCTTGGACGTATGAGCAGATTTGTGAAAATAATGATTGCGGTGCTTGCGGCGATGTCCGCAGGTACCGTTCTTGTCTTCTCTCAGACCGTCACCACGCGGACTGTCACCTTTGAGACAAGAAGTTCCTCCCATTCCTGCCCCTCCCGGGATTTCTGGAAGGCGGAAAGGCTCTCGGTGCATGGCGGCCTCGCCACCCCGTCCTATACGGCGGCCTACTTTGCGGAAGGGTCCCTTTGGGACGGCTTCGATTCGTGGTACGATTCTTCGAAAAGGCTCTCCGACATCTACGCCGACTACAACGGCCTCACCAGATCGAGCGGAGCCTTCGTTCTCGGAGCGGACTACATGTTCGCGCGCTGGTTTTCGATAAGCGCGGACTTGTCCGCCAGTTTCGTATGGCACGATGCTTACGACGGAGTCAGCCGCGAGTGGAAAGGTACGAAGACCGGCGCCGTGCTCTGCTTCATCCCGCAGGCGAGGCTGATTTTTCTCAATCGTCCGTCGGTGCGGCTTTACGGGAAGTTCGGGCTCGGAGTGGCCGCCTATCTCGGATTTGACTGCTGGGTCGGGGACTGGAACGATGATGGCAGTACCGTTGCCCCGGCTTTTCAATACGTTCCCTTCGGCATCGAAGTCGGGAAGAAAATTTTCGGTTTCGCCGAATTCGGAGTGGGGACGACGTATTCCGGCATCTTCGCCGGTGTAGGTTATAAATTCTGATGGCTATGAAGAGGATTTTTGCTTTCGCGGCGACGGCTTTGATGCTCGTCTCCTGCGTGGTTTCGGAAGAGACCAATAAGAACCGCACCCACAACAATCTGTCCTGGTTCACCTCCGACATGATACGCTCCAGCGTGGAGGTGACCCTGCGCAATCTCGTTTCCTATCCGGAAATCAATGCCGAGGGGTTCAGCAGGACGTGCACGGTCGATAATGACGTGCAGCCTCTCATAACGAGGGTGGGGGACAATGCCTGGACATCCTCATACAGCGTTCCGGGTATGGAGTTTTCTCTCAATGCCAAGCGTCTGCCGTCGGAGTCCCGGCTCGGGGAGAAGTGGGTGTTCTCCGGGCTTGAGCTCAAATATTCCGAGGGCGACGATTACTCTTTCACCCTCCGGACGGAGAGCGACGTGACGTATTCGTGGGAGGCGGACGAGAAGCAGCTCAGCCTGGAATATGACCTTGTCCCGAGCGGGGTTTTCATGGGGCAGTTCTATGCCCGTGGGCAGGCGACCGACTGGTGCCGCTATTCGTATGACAAGGGGAGCGCTTCATCGACTTCCAGTCTTGATCGCTGGTGACAATTTGTCACTGGAACATATTTTGATTTTTCAAGGCCGGGTGCAGGAGTCTGCATCCGGCTTTTTAAAACTAAAGAATATATGGCAAACGATACACTCAAGGGCAAGATTGGTGTCACCACCGAGAATATCTTCCCTGTAATCAAGCAGTTCCTTTATTCTGACCACGAGATATTCCTGCGCGAGCTCGTGGCCAACGCCGTCGATGCGGTCCAGAAGATGAAGGCTCTCGCCTCCAGCGGGGACTTCAAGGGCGAGACGGGCGAGCTGAAGGTGAGGATCGAACTGGACGAGAAGAAGAAGGAGCTCCGCATCATCGACAACGGTATCGGTATGACGGAGGAGGAAGTTGACAAGTACATCAACCAGATAGCCTTCTCCTCCGCCGGGGAGTTCCTTGAGAAGTACAAGGATCAGATAGGTTCCATCATCGGGCACTTCGGTCTCGGTTTCTACTCAGCTTTCATGGTGGCCAGGAAGGTGACCATCGACACTTTGAGCTGGAAGGACGGCGCGAAACCGGTTCTGTGGAGCTGCGACGGCTCTCCGGAATACACCATGTCCGAGAGCAAGAGGACGGAGCGCGGTACCGAAATCACCCTGTACCTTGACGATGATTCTTCCGAATATGCGGCCAAGGGCAAGATCAGCCAGCTTCTCGGCAAATACTGCAAGTTCATGCCGGTGCCTGTGGTCTTCGGCAAGAAGACCGAGTGGAAGGACGGCAAGGAGGTCGAGACGCAGGAGGACAACGTGATCAACAGCATCGATCCGATCTGGACCAAGACGCCTTCCGACCTCAAGGACGAGGATTATCTCAAGTTCTATCATGAGCTCTACCCGATGGAGGAGGATCCGATGTTCTGGATTCATCTCAACGTGGATTACCCGTTCACCCTCACCGGTGTGCTGTACTTCCCGAAGATCAAGGAAAGGATGGCCATCGACAAGAACAAGATCCAGCTCTACTGCAACCAGATGTTCGTCACCGACCATGTGGACAACATCGTGCCGGACTTCCTTACCCTGCTTCACGGCGTGATCGACTCTCCGGACATCCCTCTCAACGTCAGCCGAAGCTATCTTCAGAGCGACTCCAACGTCAAGAAAATCAGCACCTACATCACCAAGAAGGTGGCTGACCGCCTGGAGGACATCTTTAAGACCCAGAGGGAACAGTACGAGCAGAAGTGGGACAATATCAAGCTCTTCATCGAGTACGGCATGCTCAGCGACGAGAAGTTCTGCGAGCGTGCGATGAGCTTCGCCCTGCTCAAGAACACCGACGGCAAGTATTTCAGCCTTGAGGATTATCGCAAGGCCATCGAGCCGGCGCAGACCGACAAGGACAAGAACGTGGTCTATCTCTATGCCACCAAGCCCGATGAGCAGTACAGCTTCATCGAAGCTGCCAAGAACATGGGCTATGACGTGCTACTGATGGACTGCGAGCTTGACAGTCACTGGGTCAATCTGCTTGAGGGCAAGATCGAGCATACGCGCTTCGCCCGCGTGGACAGCGACTCCGTGTCCAATCTCATCAGGAAGGAGGAAACTGTGAAGCCGGAGCTTTCCGAGGATGACAAGAAGACTCTGGAGGAGATGTTCAAGGCCGTGCTTCCGGAGGGCAATGACTACAAGATAGATGCGGAGAACCTCGGGGAGAATTCTTCTCCGGTGCTCATCACGCAGAACGAGTTCATGCGCCGCTATCGCGAGATGAGTTCAATGGGCGGCGGGATGAATTTCTACGGGTCGCTTCCGGAGTCCTACAACATCCTTGTCAATATGCAGAATCCTCTCGTCTCCAAAATCTGGGCTGACAAGAAGGCTTCTCCGGAGGAGAGTGTCGCGGACTTCGTCGCTTCCAACTCTCTGCTGCACCAGATAGTGGATCTCGCCCTGCTGGGCAACGGTCTTCTCAAGGGCAAGGCCCTCGCGGACTTCATCTCCCGCAGCGAGAAGATTCTCTCGGAGCAGAAGTAGTGCGCTTGAAGGATTATTTGAAGGGTGGATATCGAAACGCTTCCGTTTCATATCCTCCCTTTTTTTGGTTTTGCTATTGCCTCTGTCTCGATACTCCTCGTTTCAGCCCCTCCGTGCATCTTTGCTGGCGTGTCCTGCGTCCCTTCTTCCTCCGAATTCCGTCACATCTCCTCTCTTCATTTTTTCTTTTTATTCTCCTTCTCCTCCGGCAAAAAGCCGATTCCGCGGACATCCCATTTCAGACTGATGCCAAGAATAGTCACCGCCCTGGCAATCCTCAAGCAAAAATCCCCGCCGCGCCGCATCCAGGTTATAGCATAATCCGTACAAAGCGCTATCACCTGGCCAAAGAACCCCTGCTCCGGATGCCTCTGTGGCATATCCGGTTCCCGGGTTATAGCGGAATCTGTGCAAAGTGCTATAACCTGAACGCAGTGAATCGTCGCGGGAATTCCAAGAGTTTCTCTTCGAAGCTTGCCGTTTTTCCTTCGGATTTGTCGGCGGAGTCAGGGCAGAATTTGCCGGGTTGAAGCAGGGGCGAGGTGTGACGAGGGGAGTGTGACGCTTCCCCGGGCTTATGCGCCTTGCGCGGGGGCGCCAATTTTTATGTCGTGAGAATAGCTTGCTCTGCCGACTATTTCTTGTACCTTTGCAGGGTTGAGGCGCTACAGCAAGAAGGAGAGCGAGTGCCGTCAGGGAAGATACGATAGATGAACTTCGCGGCAATATTGTCTGCATTGTGGCTCTGCGCCACGCCGTCAGGCCTGACCCGGCAACCCTCTGTGGCTGCATCGGGCGAGGGTTTCGTCGCAGCCGTCCCGCCCCGGGAGATGACAGCTCCGTCCTGCGGGATCGCGATCTTCCCGAAAGCCGTCACGGACACCCTCGAAGTCGCCCGCATCACGGCGGAACGCAACCCCGTCACGACCCGGACCGCCCAGCTCCAGAAACTTGAGCGCAGTGCCATCGAGCGCAGCGGAGCCGCCAATCTCAACGAAGTGCTCCGCACTTTCGCCGGGGTGAGCGTGCGCGACTACGGCGGCATCGGCGGACTTCAGACAGTCTCTGTCCGCAACCTCGGAGCCCAGCACACCGCAGTCTGCTACGACGGATTCATCGTATCCGACGCGCAGACGGGTCAGGTGGACATCTCGCGTTTCAGCATCGACGATCTTTCGGAGATATCCGTCGAGACCGGAGGCTCGGACGACATCTTCCGGAGCGCCCGCCTCTGTGGGGCCGCCGGCATTCTGAATCTCAGGACGATACAAGAGAGCGACCACATCAGCGCACGTATCCGCTACGCCTCGTTCAACACATGGAATCCAGGCTTTTCCGTCAGCAGAACTCTCGGGCGTAGGCTGAGCGCAGGGGCTTCCGCCGAATGGCTCAGCTCCGATGGAGACTACCCTTTCACCCTCGTCAACGGCAGCCAAACCACAAGGGAGCGCAGACTCGGGGGAGACGTCAGGACCATCAAGAGCGAGGTCAACCTGCACGGTGACTTGGGCCGGGGCGGCAATCTACGCATAAAAGGCAGATACTATGACTCCGAGCGGGGACTTCCAGGCTCAGTCATCTACTATGTCCAGGACCCTACGGAACGCCTCTACGAGCAGAACGCCGGCATCTATGCCAACTACGGCGCAAGCTTCTGCGAGCTGTGGCGGCTAAGCGAAAACCTCAGCTGGAGTGAAAGCCGCACCCGCTACACCAACGCCACCTCCTACCTCCCCGAACCCGAGGATGACCGCTACCGCCAGCGCGAACTGAACTCTTCCACGGTTGTGGAATACTGCACAACGGACCGTCTCCGCTTCACACTCGCCGAAGACCTCTTCACGAACGTGCTCCACGCGACCATCCCCGAATGCCCGCAACCCTCAAGGCTGTCCTCCGTCTCGGCCCTCTCGGCTCAGTGGAAAGGCGCGCTCACCACGATAACGGTAAGTCTTTCTGCCACGGCCATCCGCGAGAAGACGGAAAGCGGGCCGGCCGCCGACCCTCTCTTCCGTCTCAGCCCGAGCATCAGCCTCTCCACCGCCGTCAGCGGCACGCTCCGCCTTCGCGCCGGCTACAAGGACGGATTCAGAGTCCCCACCCTCAACGACCTCTACTATTCGCGCGTCGGCAACACCTCGCTAAGGAGCGAGAAGGCCCGGCAGTTCAACCTCGGGCTCACCTGGGAGCGGCGGTTCGCCGGCGGTGCGACAAGCGCGGAATTCACCTCCGACTTCTACTACAACAGCATAAAAGACAAGATTATAGCCGTCCCTACGATGTTCATCTGGAAGATGCGCAACCTCGGCAAGGTGCAAATGGCGGGAGCCGACCTGACAGCAAGCCTGAGCACCACTCTCGCCCAACGGACGAGAGTCAGGCTTCGGGCCAATTACTCCTTCCGCTACGCCGTGGACGTCACTGACGGTGAATCCAAGATCTACCGTCACCAGATACAATACACCCCGCGACACGCCGGGAACCTGATGGCAAGCCTTCAGACAGGATGGATTGACCTCAGCTACACCCTCAATGCCGTTGGCAGGCGCTACTGCCTCCCGCAGAACATCCCGTTCAACGAGATGCCGTCCTACTTCGACCACTCCCTCTCGGCCGGACGCAGCCTGAACCTAAGGGGAGCGACCCTCCGCATCAGCGCAGAGCTGCTCAATCTCACCGACAACAACTACGAAGTGGTAAGATACTACCCGATGCCGGGAAGAAATTTCAGAATCACAATGAAAATCACATATTAAAATGAAAAAAATCCTTTATGCGGCACTCGCAGCCGCCCTCACGCTCCTATCAGCATCCTGCGAGAAACAGAACTTGACCCGTGACGAAGAAGACGCGGCGGGCTACTACGTCCTCAACAACGGCTCGATGGGGATGAACAATTCCGAAATCACCTCCTATGCCCCGGAGACCAAGACCGCCATCGGGGAGATGTTCTCGTCAGTCAACGGCAAGGCCCTCGGCGATACGGCACAGGACATCCTCACGGACGGGGATGACATCTACGTCAGCGTCAACCTCTCCAGAATCATCTTCGTCACGGACAGGGATCTCAAGATCAAGAAAGAAATCCGCGCGACCCTTCCGGACGGAACCGTGCTCTCTCCGCGCTACCTCGCCAAGGGTGGCAACGGACGCATCTATGTCACTTATTATGAAGGATATCTCGGGGAAATCAACCCGTCCTCCGACTACGCGGTGAGCACCACCGCCGTGGGCCCGAGCCCGGAGGGCTGTGCCTGGGCGGACGGCAAGATTTTCGTCTCCAACTCCGGCGGAGCCAATTACCCGAACTACGACAAGACCGTCTCCGTGGTCGATCCGGTCTCATTCAAGGAAACGTCCAGGATAGAGGTCAACGTCAACCCTGCCACGATGGAGGCCTGCGGTAACAACGTTTATGTCTTCAGCCTCGGCGACTACGGCGCGACCCCTGCCAAAGTCCAGCGCCTCGACGCCTCCAGCCTCAAGGTCACGGACCTCGAATATGCCAGCCCTACGGCCATTGCGCTCGAGGACGAGATGCTTTACGTCATGTGCGGGGGCTACGACAGCAGCTGGAACCCTCTCCCGGGCACCGTATATAAGCACAATGCCAGGACCGACTCGGCTCTCGGAAAATTCGTCGCCGACGGCACTACTCTCCCTCAGGCATACTCGCTTTCGGCTGCCGGAGGCTACGTGTGGGTGGGCTGCTCAGACTACAAGACGAACGGCGACGTGTACGTATTCTCCGCCGACGGCACTCTCCACGACAAGTTCGACTCGCAGGGCATCAACCCGATAGCCGTAGCGGCGCGATGATTCTCAGCCTTTTGTACGTGCTGCTCTCGGGGATAGCCCTCCCCGTGGGCGGCATTCAGATGCAGTATCTGTGGCGCAACCAGCTCGGGGACGTGTATTCCCTCGGGCTGGGTTCCGCCGCCTGCCTCGGGGCTGCGGCCGCCACGATGTCCGGATGGTGCTCGCTCACCGTCGGCTCGTTCATCTGCACCCTGATCTGCACCCTGATATGTTTCTTCGTCACCCTGCGGATTTCCACCCGGAACCTGATAACTTTCGGCATCATTTTCGGCACTTTCATCGGCTCGCTCGGCACCATAGTGGTGACCAACGCTCCTAACGGAGACCTGCTCAAGCAGTACTACCTCTGGGGAGCGGCCAATTTCAGGCTGGAAGGCGTCACAGGCTGGGACATCGTCTTCTCCCTCGCGCTCTTCGCCATAGGGCTTGCCGCCGCACTGTGGACGCACCGCGACCTCACACGGCATTTTCTCGGGGAGATCGAACTCTCCAACACGCGCAAGGCGGTGAGCCTCCTGATGATAATGTTCCTTGTGACCTCGGCCGTGAGCATCTGCGGCCCGATAGGATTCATCTCGCTCGGCGTGCCGAACCTGAGCCGGGTGATGTGCAGGAGCACTGACATCCGCAAGCACTACCTCCTCTCATCGGCGATGGGGGTCGGCCTGCTGCTCGTGACCTACCTCGTGGTGGAATACGTCAACTTCGGCATCTATCTGCCTATCAGCGCCACCATGGCCATCATCGCCCTGCCGCTGACAGCCTTTCTCTTCGTAAAATCGTCGCAATGATCCTTTCCCTCTATCCGAGCAGGAGCTTCCTAAGCTCGGAGGCGGAGGTGGCGACATAGTCCGCAGCGCGGGAGGCTTCTTCCGGGCGGAAGCCCCAGGTGACGGCGATGCTGCGTATCCCGCCGTTGGAAGCCGTGGTGGTGTCGACGGCGGAATCCCCGACCATCACGGTGTCTTCGGCACTGACCCCCGCCGTCCGGATGATTTCAGAGACGACCCTCGGATCGGGTTTCAGGGGAACTCCGTCCCTGCCGCCCAGCACGGACACGAATC
>CAVGYS010000048.1:8049-8706 GCA_963633505.1 Oscillibacter sp. MSJ-31 | reverse complement strand
ATGTCACGCTGCCCGGAGCCGACCTATCTCGACTACCTCAACGGCAAGCTCAAATGGGGCTACACCCCGGGACTTGAGCTCAAGGCTTTCCTTGACGTATATGACAGCTACGGAAAGCAGGAAATATATGACTACGTGCACCGCTGGTACGACGATATCGTCAACGAAGACGGCAGCATCAAGACCTATTCGGTGGAGAAATACAACGTGGATCTCATCTGCCCGGGCCGCTCCCTCTTCTACTTCTACGACAAGACCGGAGAGGAGAAATACCGCAAGGCGATAGAGCTCATCAAGACCCAGATTGACGGCCAGCCGAGAACCTCCGAAGGGGCGTTCTGGCACAAGCAGATCTACCCTCACCAGATATGGCTCGACGGAGTCTATATGGCCGAGCCGTTCTACGCCGAATACGCCACGAGGTATCTGACAGGAGCGGCGCGGCAGGAAGCCTACGAGGAAATTGTCAACGAGTTCCTCATCGCAGCGAAACACACCTATGACCCGGCCACCAAGCTCTACCGCCACGCATGGGACGAATCCCGTTCGATGTTCTGGTGCGACCCGCAGACCGGACAGTCGCAGCACTGCTGGGGCCGCGCACTCGGATGGTACTGCATGGCCATCGTCGAGGTGCTGGACTACCTGCCGGCGGAC
>CAVGYS010000048.1:0-8039 GCA_963633505.1 Oscillibacter sp. MSJ-31 | reverse complement strand
GCTGAGGAGCATCTGCGCCGAGCTTCCAAAATGGGCGGATCCGCAGAGCGGGGTCTGGTATCAGGTGCTCGACCAGCCGGGACGCGAGGGCAACTACCTCGAAGCCACCTGCTCCGCGATGTTCAGCTACACCTTCCTCAAGGGAGTCCGCATTGGATACCTCGACAAGGAGCTGCTCCCTTATGCCAAGAAGGTGTATGAGGACGTGGTGAAGGAATTCATCTCCACCGACGAGCAGGGACGCATCAGCATCGAGAAATGCTGCTCCGTCGGAGGCCTCGGAGGGAACGGGAACCGTATGGGAGATTTCGCCTACTATCTCAGCGAGCCTATAAGGCCGAACGACTCCAAGGGCGTTGGTCCGTTCATCTGGGCTTCGCTTGAAATGGAAAGACTCAAATAAAAAAAACAACACATCATTCAATTACTAATTTTATGACAAACAATCCATTTTCACTTGAAGGGAAGAACGCCTGGATCACAGGCGCATCCTATGGAATCGGCTTCAACATCGCGAAAGCTTTCGTTGCCGCCGGCATCAAGACGATCATCTTCAACGACATCAACGAAGAGCTCCTCCAGAGAGGTCTCGATAACTACAAGGAGGCCGGAATAACCAACGTCAAGGGATATGTCTGCGACGTGACCAAGGAAGACGACGTGAAGGCTCTCGTTGAGAAAATCCACGCCGAGATCGGCAACATCGACATCCTCGTCAACAACGCCGGCATCATCAAGCGCATCCCTATGCACGAGATGACCCGCGCACAGTTCCAGCAGGTGATCGACATCGACCTCGTCGGACCGTTCATCGTATCTTCCGCCGTGCTTCCTGAGATGATGGAGCGTCACGAAGGCAAGATCATCAACATGTGCTCGATGATGTCCGAGCTCGGACGCGAGACCGTATCCGCTTATGCCGCAGCCAAGGGAGGACTCAAGATGCTGACCCGCAACATCTGCGCGGAGTACGCCGAGTACGGCATCAACTGTAACGCCATCGGACCTGGCTACATCGCCACCCCTCAGACCGCTCCGCTCCGCGAGCGTCAGGCTGACGGCAGCCGTCATCCTTTCGACCAGTTCATCGTCAGCCGCACCCCTGCCGGACGCTGGCTTGACCCGTCTGAACTCGGCGGCCCTGCAGTGTTCCTCGCATCCCACGCTTCCGATGCGGTCAACGGACACGTTCTCTACGTGGACGGAGGTATCCTCGCCTATATCGGCAAACAGCCTAAATAAGGGATATGAAGCTCAATTGTCAAGTACGTCAGGCTTCAAGCAACATCGACGCGAAGCATTACGACACTGAACGCACCCGCAAGGAGTACCTTGTGGAGAACGTCATGGTCGCTGACGAAATCAATATGGTCTATTCGATGTTCGACCGCATCATCGCCGGAGGCGCGGTCCCTGTCAAGGAGGACCTCAAGCTTTCAGCTCCGGAGATACTTCGCGCAGACTACTTCACACAGCGCCGCGAACTCGGAATCATCAACGTCGGGGGCGCGGGCACGGTGGTCGTAGGAGACGAGGAGTATCACCTCGAATACAAGGAGGCCCTCTATGTGGGACGCGGCAACCGTGACGTGGTTTTCAAGAGCGATTCAGAGGACAAGCCAGCCCGCTTCTACTTCTGCTCCGCTACGGCTCATCGCGAGACCGGCGTGAAGAAGGTGACCAAAAAGGACGCGGTGGTAATGCACCTCGGCTCCCTCGAGGAATCCAACGAGCGCACGATCAACCGCCTTCTCGTCAAGGAGGTGGTGCCTTGCTGCCAGCTTCAGATGGGTATGACCGAACTTGCTCCAGGCAGCACCTGGAACACCATGCCGGCCCACACCCACGACCGCCGCATGGAGGTTTATTTCTATTTCGAGCTCCCGGATGACGCGGCAGTATGCCACTTCATGGGAGAGCCTCAGGAGACCCGCCATATCTGGATGCACAACGAGCAGGCCGTCATCTCTCCGCAGTGGAGCATCCACTCCGCCTGCGCTACCCGCAACTACACCTTCATCTGGGGTATGTGCGGCGAGAACGACGACTACAATGATATGGACTGGTGCGCAACGACCGACCTCAAGTAATGGCGATGAAAAAGATTTTTATTGCATTGGCGCTCTGCGCCGGCCTGTGCGCCTGCTCTTCAGAGAGCGAGCAGAAGGTAATGGCGCGTTACGTACCCGAAAGGGCTGACGATTTCGTCTTCGAGAACAACCTCGTCGCCGGCCGCATCTACGGCAAGGCGCTCGAGGGGAACCCGACTTCACCGGGAATTGACATCTGGGTGAAGCTGCCGGGCAAGCTCGTGGCCAACGACTGGTATGCCGCCGCGATGAACGACAGCGGATATTATCATCACGACCACGGCGGAAAGGACTGCTACAAAGTGGCTGTCAGCCTGGGCGGCGGAGCTTCCGTGCCTTATATCAACGGGGAGCTGTGGTATCCTGCCACCAACTGGCGTTCCTATGACATGGTCGAAGAGAGCGCGGACAAGGTCGTCTTCGTACTTCACTATCCGGAGTGGGAAGCGGCGGGAGTCAAGGTGAGCCTCGACAAGAAATTCACCGTGACGGCCGACACCTACTTCACCAAGGTGGAGGACACTTATAACTTCAGCGGCGCCGAATCGATTGACGTGGCCGCCGGAGTGTTCCGCCACCCGGGTCAGGACACCATCGTGGACGAGCTGATCGGCTCTGACCGCTACGCCATCTGGGAGCACGCTTCAGACCAGAGCGTCGAACTGGAGGACGGGATGCTCGGAGTCGCAGTGTATGTTCCCGGAGCAGAGGGCGTATCCGTCACCCCTGACGGAGCGCACGGAATCTGCACGAGGAGCGTAAAATCGGGCGAGACCTTCACCTACTACTACGGATCATGCTGGTCCAAGGGCGACGTGAAGACCGCAAGCGACTGGTTTGCCCTCGTCAACAAGCTCAAATAAACCCCGGCCATAGCATGGCCCATACCATCGAGGGCTCCGTGCGGCACTTTTCCGCAGCACGGAGCCTTTTTTAAAAAACAAAACCGCAACATGATAACACTGATGCTTGGGCTCCTGCTGCAACTGCCGGGAGTCATCGAATGGACTGCGGACAGCCACCCGGAAATATTGCAGGTCCTCGGAGAACCCAAAATCATAGAAACCAGCCTCGGCAAGGCCGTCGAATTCGACGGCGTGGACGACGGGGTGTTCCTCGACAGCGTGCCCGTTGCCGGGATGGAGGAGTTCACCATCGAGATGATATTCAACCAGTACCCGGGGAGCGCATTCGAGCAGAGATTCATGCACCTCGGAGCCTACGGCGGCGCGAGGGTGATGTTCGAAAGCAGGGTCAAGCCCGACGACACGTGGTACTTCGACGCTTTCGTGCACCTTGGGAGCAAGGACAAGTCCTGCGTGCTCATAGACCCGGAGCTGACTCACCCCTGCGGCAGCTGGTACAACCTCACCCTGACTGCCGGCAAGGACGGGCTCAAAAGCTACGTGAACGGAGTCGAGCAGCGCAGCGGAGCTCTGCCCTACGAGCCGCTCATCAGTGAGGGGAAGACTTCCCTTGGAGTGAGGCAGAACCTGGTATGCTGGTTCAATGGGGCCGTCTACAAGCTCAGAATCACTCCTAAAGTCCTCAGGCCCGAGGAGTTCCTGCGCGACCAGGACACACTCAACAAGATTAAAACCGATAGATAATGACCACGATTCTTTCTCTGCTGGCGGCGCTGCTCGTGACTGCACCCTCCGCCGACAAATACACCAATCCGATTCTCTTTTCAGACTACTCCGATCCGGACGTGATCCGCGTCGGGGACGATTACTGGATGACGGCTTCGTCGTTCACCTGCTTCCCGGGACTTCAGATCCTGCACTCCACCAACCTTGTGGACTGGGAGATTGCGGGGGCGGCCCTTCCCGATATGGGCCCGGCTTTCGACGCTCCCTCACACGGCAACGGAGTGTTTGCGCCGTGCATCCGTTATCACGGGGGGAAGTACTGGATTTTCTGGGGTGACCCGGACAAGGGCATTTTCCAGATCAACACCACCGATCCGCGCGGAGAGTGGAGCAAACCGCATCTCGTGCTGGAGGGCAAAGGCATAATTGACACGAGCCCGCTCTGGGACGACGACGGGAGAGTATATCTCGCCCACGCCTGGGCCGGCTCGCGCGCCGGGTTCAAGAGCATCCTCAACGTCTGCGAGCTCGACAAGGACTGCACTCGGGTAATCTCCGACCAGGTGCTCATATTCGACGGGAACAAAACCGGGGACAACACTGTCGAAGGCGCCAAATTCTACAAAAGGAACGGCTGGTACTATGTCTTCGCCCCTGCGGGAGGGGTCAAGGAAGGCTGGCAGCTCGTGATGCGTTCCCGCAACGTTTACGGCCCTTACGAAAAGCGGACGGTAATGCATCGGGGCGACACCGACATCCACGGCCCGCATCAGGGCGGCTGGGTCACGGACGTGGAGGGCAACGACTGGTTCATCCACTTCGAAGACCGCTATGCCTGGGGACGTGTCTGCCACCTCCAGCCGATGAGCTGGAGCGATGACGACTGGTGCATCATCGGAATCGACCGGAACGGTGACGGCATCGGGGAGCCTGTGACCAGTTACCTTAGGCCCGCCGTGGCCGAGCGGTACAAGGGTGTGAAACTCAATGGAGTGAGCGCCCTTGCGACAAGTACCGGATTCACCGGGACCTCCATTCCCCTCAACTGGCAATGGGAGGCCAATCCAAAATTCCACTGGTACATGCTCAACCCGAGCCTTGGCTGCCTGAGGCTCAACTGCATCAAGAACCCGGAGGGGTGGAAGAATCTGCGCGACACCCCAAACATCCTCGCACAGAAGGTGGTGGGGCCGAGCACGGAGTTCACCACCAAGCTGGTCTATCGTCCGTGCTACGCTTCGGAGAGAGTAGGTGTGATCGTTACGGGACGCAGTTACAGCACCATCGAGCTCAACTATGACGGAGAGAAACTCCACCTCGTGCGCCGCGACTGCATCGACGCCAACAAGGGGGCGGAGGAACAGATTCTCTGCTCTTCGGAGCTCAACAAGGAGGCCTTCAACACGCTGTGGGTCCGCGTGAAAGTGGAGAAGAACTGCATCTGCACGTTCTCATACAGCCTTGACGGCAAGAAATTCAAGACCTTCGGGCCGGAATTCACGGGACGCGAGGGCGAATGGATAGGAGCCAAGATAGGCTACTTCGCCATCTCTGAAATCCAGAAAAACGACGGAGGTTCAGTGGAAGTCTATTAAAAATCGAACACCATGCATAAATTTATCAGCAAGGCGGCCCTCTGCCTGCTTTTGTCCTCCGGTCTGATGGCTTTCTGCCCGATGGAGCTGTCGGCGCAGACTTCCAGCGGTCTCAGGGAGACCGACCCGGAGTTCTTCCGCACGGACGAGGCGCGCCGCATAGGAGATCAGGTGCTTATCTATCAGAGATGCACCGGCGGCTGGCCAAAGAACATCGACATGGCCCGCAGGATGACGGACAAGGAACTCTCCCAGGTCATGCAGGAGAAGTCCCGGCGCAACGACTCAACCATCGACAACGACGCCACCACGATGCAGATGACCTATCTCGCGAGACTCTACGGGGCGACCTTGGACGGGCGCTACCGCGAGGGATTCCGCAACGGAGTGGAGTATCTTCTCAGCGGACAGTACGACAACGGTGGCTGGCCGCAGTTCTGGCCGGAGATGAGCGGCTATCAAGTCAACGTAACCTTCAACGACGACGCGATGGTCAACACTCTCGAGCTCTTCAGGGACATCATCAACGGCGTGGCCCCGTATGGCGGGGACCTCGTGGACGACGCCACGAAGGAGCGGCTACAGACCTCTTTCGATCTGGGAATCGAGTGCATCCTCGACTCGCAGATCCGCGTGAAGGGCAAGCCGACAGTGTGGTGCCAACAGAACGACCCTGAGACTCTCGCCCCCGCCTCGGCAAGGGCCTACGAGCTGCCGTCATTCTGCTCTGCGGAGAGCGTGCCCATCGTGCGATTGCTGATGGAGCTCCCGAACCCGGACAAGAGGGTCAAGGAAGCGGTGCACGGAGCCATGCGCTGGTTTGACAAATACAAGCTCACCGGTTTCAAGGTCGTAAGGAGTGTCAACGAATACGGGGAGAAGAACACCCGCCTCGAGCAAGACCCAGCCGCGAAGCCCGTTTGGGCCCGTTTCTACGACCTTGAGCTCAACGAACCTTACGTCTGCGACCGTGACGGAATAAAGCGCCGCCACCTTGAACAGATCGGCCGCGAGAGGCGCAGCGGATACAGCTGGTACAACTACCGCCCTGCCGAACTCTACCCCCTGTATGAGGTCTGGGCCGAGAAATACGATCCGAAACACAAGGTCAAGATCAGCCTCGAGACGAAGGGGGCCAACGAGAACGGCACCATCGAGATGTTCCGCGAACCGGTTCTCAACCCGAAGAACTACGACGTGGTCGTAAAGCCGGGAGAGAGCATCCAGGCGGCGCTCGACAAGGCCCCGTCCCGGGGAGACGAGCCGTTCAGAATCCTGGTGCTCAAGGGAGAATACAGGCAGACTCTCAAGATTGACAAGCCTAACGTGATTCTTGTCGGAGAAGACAGGGAGGGCACCGTCATCGCCCTGGCCGAAAAGGACCTCAAGCCGGGCGAGAAAGAGCCGGGGACGATCATCGAACTCGGGGAGAACGCCTCGGACTGCGTCATCAGCGGATTCACGGTCCGCAACGACTTCGACGCGACTCCTGACGAGACGATGCAGCCTCACTGGGTCAAGCACCGCTTCACCATAAGGGGAGCCGCCACGCGCAGCATCATCGTCAACTGCACCATCACTTCAAACGGCAATGACGCCCTGGCCCTCTGGGCCAAGGGGGGAGACGGCATGTATTATCACGCCGACCTCGAAATCGACTGCCCCGGAGTGGACTTCATCTGCCCGCGAGGCTGGTGCTACGCCACCCGATGCAGATTCTACGGAGGCGGCAGGGCGATGATCTGGCACGATGCACGCGGGGACCGCGACAAGAAGTTCGTAATCACCAACTCCAACTTCGACGCGAGCACCCCTACCCTGCTCGGACGTTATCACCACGACCACCGAATCTTCATCCTCCACAGCGTGATGAGCCCTAACGTTCTCAACCGGGACGTCATGTACGCGTACTCCGACAAGGTGCTCGACCCATGCGAGCTCGGGCAGCGCATATACTATTGGAGAGACATCCGCGAAGGCGGGCAGAGCGGCTGGATGGACAACAACATCCAGAAGGCGGAAAATCCGGTGGAATCCTGGCAGATGACCGCCGAGTGGACGTTCGACGGCAGATGGGACCCGGAGCAGAAGCTCAGGGACATCTGGGACATAGTGGCCTATTAGGTTTTGTGTCCGGAATTCATTATTTTTGATACACCAAAAAAACATTTTGCACCATGCCATTCATAAATGACGACTTCATGCTTTCCAGCGCCACGGCGCGGAAGCTCTATCACGAGCATGCCGAGAAGATGCCGATAATCGACTATCACTGCCATCTCGTGCCCCAGCAGATTGCGGAAAACATCCAGTTCCGCGACATCACCCAGCTCTGGCTTGTCGACGGCCACTACGGAGACCACTACAAGTGGAGGGCGATGAGGGCCAACGGCGTGTCCGAGGACTATCTCACCGGCGGCAAGCACAGCGCCTGGGAGACCTTCGAGAAGTGGGCCGAGACCGTGCCTTACACGATGCGCAACCCTCTCTATCACTGGACGCACCTCGAACTCAGCAGAGTTTTCGGAATAGACAAGCTCCTCAGCCCCGCCACCGCAAGGGAGATCTTCGAGGAGTGCAACGCCAAGCTCGCCACTGAAGAGTTCCGCGGGCAGGCCCTCATCCGCAAGTTCGGAGTCGAGACCGTCTGCACCACCGACGACCCCGCCGACGACCTGCGCTGGCACAAGATGATCGCCGAGCATCCTTTCGGCACCAAGGTCATCCCGGCGTGGAGACCGGACAAGGCGATGGCCATCGAA
>CAVGYS010000047.1:0-8796 GCA_963633505.1 Oscillibacter sp. MSJ-31 | reverse complement strand
GTACAAGGCTGTCGTGGATGCCAAGAAGAGCACTTCCGCGGGCAAGGCTTTCACCGACTTCACCGTCATCCAGGATCCGTCCGATCCGGAGGGCAGCACGGTCAAGTTCTCGGATTACGTGGGCAAGGGCAAGTACGTCCTCGTTGACTTCTGGGCAAGCTGGTGCGGCCCGTGCAAGCGCGAGATTCCTAACATCGCTGCCGTGTACGACAAGTACAAGGGAGATGATTTCGACGTGCTCAGCGTGGCGGTTTGGGACAAGCCTGCCGACACCAAGGCTGCCGCCGTCGAGCATGGAGTCGTCTGGAGTCAGATCATCAACGCCCAGAGAATCCCTACCGACATCTACGGAATCCAGGGAATCCCTCACATCATGCTCATCGGCCCCGACGGAGTCATCATCAAGCGTGACCTCAGGGGCGCGGACATAGAGAAGGCTGTCGCCGAGGCGCTTGGACGTTAGGGAGAAAATAAGCCTTTTACCACATTCCCCCGGAGTGTACAGATACTACAACTCCGAGGGAACTGTGATTTATGTCGGCAAGGCCAAGGACCTCAACAAGCGGGTCGCCCAGTATTTCGTCAGTCCGGAGCGACTGACGCTCAAGACCCGGGTGCTCGTGTCGAAGATTGCGGACGTGCAGTACTCGGTGGTCGATACGGAAGCCGACGCGCTCCTGCTTGAGAACAACCTCATCAAGCAGTACAAGCCCCGATACAACATCCTTCTCAAGGATTCCAAGACATACCCTTGGATTTGCGTTACCGATGAGGAGTTCCCGAGGGTGTACCTTACCAGGCGGCTCGTACGCAACGGCGACCGATATTTCGGGCCGTACAGCTCCGTGATGCACGCCCGGGCGCTTTTGGATTTTTTCGAGGCCAACTATCCGCTCCGCTCCTGCCGTCTTTCCATCACTTCGGACGCGGTCCTGCGCCACAAGTTCCGTCCTTGTCTTGACTTCCATCTGCACCGCTGCGGGGGCTGCTGCATCGGGGCCGTTTCCAAGGAGGATTATATGGGTCACGTCAATGAAATCATCCGTTTGCTCGGAGGAGGGGTGAACGACATCATCAAGGACTACAAGGACAGGATGATGAAGTCGTCGGACGAGCTGGATTTCGAGTCGGCGGCCTTTTACAAGCAGAAGATCGAGGCCTTGCAGAGCCACTATTCCAAGTCCATCATCACGGCTGCCGGGGACCGCGACGTCGACGTGTTCTCCCTCGTCTTCGACGGCCCGGAGGCTTTCGGCAATTTCCTCCGTATCAAGGGCGGCGCAGTCATCCAGTCTCTCAATCTCGGCTTCAAGCTCAATATCGAGGAGGATCGCTCAAGTGTCCTGAGTTCTTTCATCGCGGAGATCGAGTCCAAGTTCGGCTCCCTCGGCAAGGAGGTTCTGGTGCCATTCCTGCCGGATGTCAGCATCGAGGGAGTCTCGTTCAGAATCCCCGTGCGCGGCGACAAGCTCGCCCTGCTGGAGCTCAGCGACAAGAACGCCAAGGAGTTCCGCTTCAATTCCCTGCGCCAGCGCGAGCACACCAACCCCGACGAATTCCGGGCGGCCGTGCTGGAAGAGCTGCGCAAGGCTCTGGGGATGAAGGAATTGCCGGAGCATATTGAGTGTTTTGACAACTCCAACATCCAGGGCACCAATCCTGTCGCGTCGTGTGTCGTGTTCAGGGGAGGGGAGCCGTCCAAAAAGGATTACCGCAAATTCAAGATAAAGACAGTGGTCGGAGCCAACGACTACGCCTCCATGAAGGAAGTCGTCAACCGCAGGTATTCGCGGCTTTGCCTGGAGTCTCCGGACGACCTGCCTCAGCTTGTGGTGATAGACGGCGGAAAGGGTCAGCTGGATTTCGCGTATCAGGCCATCTGTGAGCTCGGGCTGGAGAAATCCCTGACGGTCATAGGACTTGCCAAGAGGCTTGAGGAAGTGATAAGGGTAGGAGACCCGTATCCGCTGTTTCTCGACCGCAATTCTCAGGCTCTCAAGTTGCTTCAGCGGGTTCGCGACGAGGCGCACCGCTTCGGTATCACGTTCCACCGATCTCTACGGAGCAAGGCGGCCTTGTCTTCCGCCCTGAGGGAGATCAAGGGTGTCGGCGAGCAGACGGAGCAGAGGCTGCTGATGCATTTCGGCAGCGTGCCCCGGATTGCGGCCGCTTCCGTCGAGGAGATATCTTCGCTTGTAGGAGAGTCTCTGGCATCAAAGATCAAGGCTCAGCTCAACAACGAAAATCAAGATGAAAATGTCGAAAGTTGACTTCAACAAATGCTTCAATGCGTTTATCCTTGCCGGAATGACGCTTGTCATGGTCGCCGCCACTCTCCTGAAGCTGAGGGACGCGCAGGCTGGTCAGGCGATGCTGATAGTTGCCGCGTTCGGCTCGCTGATGGGGGTGCTCAGCACCGTCTGTTCCGCCAATGCCAAGATTCTCACCTTTCTTTTCGGCCTGTTCGACGTGACGATATACGGGGTGATGTGTTTTGTCGGAGGCAAGTACGGCAACGCAGCCCTTCATATCCTCTATTTTCTGCCGATGCAGTTCATAGGCTTCTTCCAGTGGAGAAAGCGTGGCGCGGCCTCCGGAGAGTCGGTGAGGGCGAGGCGGCTGAACGGCCGGCAGTGGCTCCTGTATGGCGCAATGTTCCTTGCCGGATTGGGCGTGTCGTACCTGGTGCTTCTTCGGGTAGGAGCCTCGCAGGCGCAGCAGGTTCTGAAAATCGCCATCCTGATGGACGCGCTTTCGATGATGTGCAACATCCTCGGGCAGATGCTCATGTCCATGGCCTTTATGGAGCAGTGGTTCTTCTGGATAGGTGTCAACGTGGCTTCCGTGGTGATGTGGGCCGTGACGCTTTCACATTCTTCGGATTCATACGCGCTGATCTATCTCATCAAGTACCGCTTCTACCTGCTCAACTCCCTCAACGGACTGCGAATATGGTTCAATCTGAGCCGTCCCGCCATCTCCCCCGGCATCCGTCAGACCACGGATTTGGAGGATTAAAAAAAATTCGTAACTTTGTGGGCCTTTTTGGTTATTAGGATGTACTAATAAAACTTAATATCTAACATTATGGATTATCCAGAAATTGTAGAAAAGGTCAAGGCGATAATTGTTGACAAACTCGGCGTAGAGCCGTCAGAGGTTACCGAGACCGCGAATTTTACGAACGATCTTGGTGCTGATTCACTTGACACCGTTGAGCTTCTTATGGAGTTCGAGAAAGTATTCGGCATTAAGATTCCTGATGAGGAAACAAGCACAATCGCAACCGTCAAGGATGCATGTGACAAGGTAGCGGAGAAGCTTAACAAGTAATCTCCGTTCCGCGACACAAAGAAAGAGGGTGACCGTATCGGCCACCCTTTCTTATTTCTTCTTACTCTTCCGGTATCGCGAAGGTCAGCTGCAAGTGAGGCACCCTGCCGTTTGCCGCCGCAGGGCCGTTGAGTTTCGCCCGATAGAACCTGTCCTTGTCCAGCTGCGTGGAGATGCTCGTAGTGGTGGTGGACTGGCTGGCGTATGCGGCCATCATCGCGTAGTTGTAGTAATTGGAGTAGTAGTTGGAATATCCTCCGTAGCTTCCGTATCCGCCGTACATGTCGTTGTAGTAGCTCTGATAGGCCAGATACTGGTACATTTCGCTGAGATCGGACGAGCCGGAGGTGGTCGTCGTGACCGTCTCGTTGGCCATGATCAGCAGCCAGATGTCATAGAAGCCCTTGTTCAGACGCACGGTCTTCTTGTCGGAGAGGTCGGAGTCGTCTATCTTCAGGAGCTCCTGAACGTGGAAAGTTATGTCCGGGGCGTATTCGAGAAGCGAGCGATTGATGTCGCCCTGGTCCTCATACGACGAGCCGGAGTCGGTAAGACCCATGAAGCGGGTGATGTCGTTCTCCGTAATCCTGCACGTAGGCGAAAGCACGTCCGGCCAGCGGTCCAGCTCATCGATGTCCGACGGCTTTTCAAACGGGAATATCAGCGAGGCCTTGTTGATGACGACCGTCTTGGGGTCTCCGCCCTTGGAGGCGATGGCCTCTTCCGCCATCCGTTTGAGCTCTTTGGCGAAAATCACGGGCTTCAGTCCGCCGCCACCTTCGATCTTTATCTCGCTTTCGGCGTAGCCTACGTTCTCAGCGGTTTCCTGAGAGGAGAGATTGAGCGCGTACTGCGGGAAGCTGCCGGTCGAAGAGGCGCTGAAGAGGGAGTCGAGGTCGTAGAACTTGTCCGCACCATAGTAGAAAAGGAAGGAACTGTCCTTGCGCTCGCCGTCGTATTCTCCGGAGAATGCGAGCTTCGCATAGTTTCCCTCGACGTATCCGTAGGAGCTGTTGTAGCTCAGCTGCAACTTGAACATGTTTATGCGCCCGCCGTCTCCGGACGGGGTGTCGGTCTCGATCAGGATGCCTGGGAACTTCTTGAGATAGGTGTCCATGTCCTCTAGATCCTCGCTGGTGATTTCGAGATATTTCTTGCCGAACTCTTCGCTGAAATCAAAGGAAAGAGAGTCGCTTCCGTTGAAGACGGGAGTCCCCTTGGCAATGCTTCCGTCCAAATGCGGGAAGGGCTTGTTGCAGTCGAAATCCTTGGTGTAGTTTATCGCTCGGGAGAGCTCGTAAACGTTGACGTTCTGGAGGATGTTCTTCTGCAACGGGTCTCCGGCCGAAACGGTGTCGAGGCTTGCCGAGAAGTGGAAACTCTTGAACTTCGGGTTCTCTCCGAAGTCCATTTCATCGGCGAGCGGGATGAGAGCCAGGGCGCTCTTCCTCGTGGTGAGTCCATATTCCTTGTCTCGCACGGCACCTATCGTTATGCGCGAGCTGCTTAATCCCGAGAGGCTGTCGGCCATGCGCACGTAAACCTGAGGTACCGGGACGTCCACGGTGTAGAACTTGTACAATTGTCCTGCGGGAACGAGGTCTCCGCCGAGCTCGCTGCTGCTGTCTATGCAGGACGCCAGGCAGGCGACGGCCGCAAGTCCGGCGAGGAAGCGTGTGTTCATCTTAGAGTTCATCATAAAATCTACAGTACTCGTCCACATAGCTTCCGTCTTCGAGGGCGGCGGCGTTGAACGGCAGCACGGGAAGTCCCGAATCCTTGCACCAGGAGACGATTTCCGGCTTTACGCCTGCGTCTCCCAGAATCACTCCGTCCGAGTACTGAGCGGCCGTTCGAGCAAGATTTATGCCATCCGGCTTTTCGAGCAGCTTCAGGTCTTCTTTCTTGAGACCGCCGAAGCTGGCTTTCTCCGCGAACGTCGGGCAGAAGTCGCTCTCGGGCGTGTCGCCGTAGAGGGAAAGCACGACCTTGCTGTTGGAGAATATCGGGTCTTCCTTGTAGGCTTTCTTGAGGTAGGCCGGGACAAGATGGGATATCCAGCCGTGGCAGTGGATTATGTCCGGGGCCCAGCGGAGCTTCTTGACGGTCTCCAGAACCCCGCGCGCAAAGAATATCGCCCGCTCGTCATTGTCCTCGAAGAACTTGCCGCCGGCGTCGCAGAAAGTCTGCTTGCGGCGGAAATAATCCTCGTTGTCAATGAAATACACCTGTATTCTGGTCGGGGATGAGAGGCTGGCGACCTTGATGATGAGGGGCCTGTCCACGTCTCCGATGATTATGTTCATCCCGGAGAGCCGGATGACTTCGTGGAGCTGATTCTTCCTTTCGTTGATGCAGCCGAAGCGCGGCATGAATGAACGGATCTCCCTCTTGCGCTCCTGAACGCCCTGAAGCAGGGAACGCCCTATGTTCGCCATATCCGATTCCGGGAGATAAGGATAAATCTCGGAATCGACAAAAAGTATCTTCTGCTTGAAAGCACTCATAGTTACAAAGATAATAATTTTTTTCGATAAATGGATATTTATTATCTTTGGAACTTGATTTGAAATCTTCCGATGTCCAAAGGGGAAAACAAGTTGTTCCGCAGGCGGATGGTCAACGCCTATCTCTCCAGCGTCATAAGCATAAGCCTTGTGCTGCTGCTCGTGGGCGTTGCGGCCCTTTTGGCGGTCAACGTCGGCGAGGTGTCGCGCTATCTTAAGGAGAACGTGAAGATTTCGGTGATTTTCAATCAGGACGTGACGGGGAAGCAGGCGGAGTCCTACGCATCTTCCGCATCATCTCTGCCTTATGTCAAGTCGGTCCGGGTCGTCTCGCGGGAGGAAGGGGAGAAGGAGCTGGCCCAGATGCTCGGGGAGGATTTTCTCAGCGTTTTCGAGACGTCCCCCGTCCCCATATCGGCGGACGTCTCCCTCAATGCGGAGTATGTGGTGCCGGACAGTCTCGCGTTCGTCGTCAAGGCCTTGTCGGCTTCTCCTCTTGTGGATGAAGTGGACAGCCGTCAGGGGCTGGTGGAGGCGCTCGATGCCAATCTGACCAAGATTTCGGCAGTGTTCGCAGTGTTGGTGGCGATACTCCTGTCCATATCTTTTGCGCTCATCAGCAATATGGTGAGACTCAGCGTGTATGCGAGGCGATTCACCATCCATACGATGAAGCTGGTCGGTGCGAGCCGCTCTTTCATAACGGCTCCGTTCCTCAAATCCGCGATAGTGCAGGGGCTCGTGGCCTCCGTGCTGTCCTCTGCGGCGCTTGCGGGAGGTCTGTATGCGGCGGGGCGCTCTTTCCCGCAGTTCTTCACGCTTTTCAGCCGTTCGTCGCTTCTTGTCGCGGTCGGAATCATATTCGTTACGGGCGTGCTTCTGTGCACTCTCAGCACTTATTTTGTCGTCGGCAAACTGTCCGATGCGCCAAAGGATGACTTATATTATTGACAGTTATATGGATAAGATGGCTATGACCCCCAAGGGACTGAAGCTCCTGCTCGCCGGCACGATAGTGATGGCGGCGGGTTTCATCCTGATGATAGGCGGGGGCTCGGATGATCCTCAGGTTTTCAATTACGCGATGTTTGACGCCCGCAGGCTTGTGGCCGCGCCGCTCGTGATACTTTCCGGCATCGTGGTCATCGCGATTGCGATTCTCGGCGAGTTCCGGGACAAAAGGGACGGGGAGGACAAGTGATGGAATGGTGGGAAGCTTTTGTGCTGGGTGTGGTCCAGGGGCTTACGGAGTTTCTCCCCGTAAGCAGCAGCGGCCATCTGATGATATTCAAATCCCTGCTCGGCGTTGACGCCGAAGGGTTCCTGGACTTTACGGTGACGGTCCACTTCGCCACCGTGTTGAGCACGATAGTGGTGTTCTGGAGCGCGATATGGGGCATTTTGAAAGGGGTTTTCCAGTTCAAGTACAATGACGAGACGGACTATTTTCTGAAGATATGTCTTTCCATGGTTCCGGTCGCCATCGTCGGCTTCTTCTTCAAGGACAAGGTGGAGGCTCTCTTCGGGGATGGTCTGCACACCGTGGCCGTCTGTCTTCTCGTGACCGCCTTTCTCCTGTGCTTCTCGGACATTTTTACCCGCAAGGTCAAGATACGCAACTCCAGCCGCAACGGCATTTCCTGGTGGCAGGCCTTCGTGGTCGGACTCAGTCAGGCCTGTGCGGTCGCTCCCGGACTTTCGCGTTCCGGCACCACCATTGCCACGGGCCTCGTGTGCGGCGTGAACCGTGAGAAGATGGCGCAGTTCTCTTTCCTTATGGTGCTTATCCCGATTCTGGGCGAGCAGTTTCTCACGATTCTCGAGATGCTGGGAGGTGGCGCGGAGGCGGCGTCGGGCGTGGGACTCGGCGCCTTGGCCATCGGCTTTGCGGCGGCGTTCGTTTCGGGCCTTTTTGCCTGCAAGGTCATGGTGGCGCTCGTGAGCAAGGCCAGGCTGTCCTGGTTCTCCCTGTACTGCGTGCTTGCAGCGGTCGCCATCTTCCTCTTCTCTTAAGGGATGGCGGAGCGCGACCAATATTATTTCGTCTCGGACGTGCATCTCGGGCTGAATCTCAATGATCCGGCGGATCGGGAGGCGCGTTTCATCTCCTTTCTCAAGGAGTTGCCGCGCGAGAGGACCAAGGCCCTGTTCCTGCTCGGCGATATCTGGGATTTCTGGTACGAATACAGGGATGTGGTGCCGCGTTGCGGGGCAAGGGTCGTGGCGGCTCTCATCTCTCTGATGGATGACGGGGTTGAGGTGTGGTTCTGCCCGGGCAACCACGACATCTGGTGCTACTCCTACTTCGAGGATCTCGGGATGCATCGTTTTGATCAGCCGTACCATATCGAACTTGACGGCAAGCTGTTCTGCCTGGGACATGGAGATACGTTGGGCGGGGCGAAGAAGAGATATTCGTTTATGCTGAGGGTATTCCACAACAGGCTGTTGCAGAAGCTCTTCAGCACTCTTCACCCATGGATAGCCTTCCGTATCGGGCTGGGCTGGTCCAACTCCAACCGCCGCACTCACAAGCCCTACCACTTCCGGGGGAGCGAAGAGCCTCTGTACCGCTTCGCGCTCCAGGAGTCCGAGCGCGGCAGGGTGGATTATTTTGTGTTCGGGCATTTCCACGATGCCGTGGACATCACCCTCCCCACGGGTTCGCGGCTCATCGTCCTCAAAGACTGGATGGACGGCGGCCGCCCGTTCGGACGTTTCAGCAGGGACGGGTTTGAATTGAGGTCACGCTAACGCTTTCTGACAGTGCTGCTCAGGGTCTCGGTGCTGATCACCGTGCGCGGCGGGGCTGTCATGAAGATGGACCAGTAGAAGCTGTCCCAGTCCCCGGAATCCCATATCTTGCAGAGCTCTTCCGTCTTGGCGTCCTTCCCGGAGGGGTCGTAGCGCGACTTGAGGTCTTGTGAGAAAAGTTTCGCCACGAGCTGCCAGAAGT
>CAVGYS010000046.1:0-8825 GCA_963633505.1 Oscillibacter sp. MSJ-31 | reverse complement strand
GCATCGTCCTGCCGCACTTCCGGAAGGTCGAAAAGGGAAAGATAGAGCTCGTAGGCCTTGTTGAACTCCATCTTGTTATATACCGAGTCGGCCTCGTGCAGGGCTGCGGCAAAATCCGACCTCCCCGCGCGCGAAGAAGAGGCAGCCTCGCAGCCCGAAAGGATCAGAAGAGCGCAGAGCGAAAAGACAAAGCCGACCGGACGATTCATGCTCTTAGAAATTTTACTCCCACTCGATGGTTGCGGGCGGTTTGGAGGAGATGTCATAGACTACGCGGTTGACTCCCCGCACCTTGCGGATGATTTCGTTGGAGACGTCGGCAAGGAAGTCGTACGGCAGATGCACCCAGTCGGCGGTCATTCCGTCCACGGAGGTCACTGCGCGGAGAGCCACGGTGCTCTCGTAGGTACGCTCGTCGCCCATCACCCCGACGCTTCTCACCGGCAGCAGAATCGCTCCGGCCTGCCAGATGGAGTCATACAGCCCGTATTCGTGCAGCTTGTCGATATAGACGGCGTCGGCCTCCTGAAGGATGGCGACCTTCTGAGGAGTCACCTCCCCGAGGATGCGGATGCCAAGTCCCGGACCCGGGAAAGGGTGACGGCCGAGAATGGCGGGGTCGAGCCCGAGAGCCTTGCCCACGCGCCGCACCTCGTCCTTGAAGAGCAGGCGGAGAGGCTCCACTACCTTGAGATTCATCTCCTTGGGAAGACCGCCGACGTTGTGGTGGCTCTTGATGGTGGCCGACGGGCCCTTGACCGAAGAAGACTCTATCACGTCGGGGTAAATCGTGCCTTGAGCAAGCCAACGCGCTCCGGTGATGGTCTTGGCCTCGGCGTTGAACACCTCCACGAAGTCGCGGCCTATGATCTTGCGCTTCTTCTCCGGATCCGTCTCCCCAGCGAGGTCGGAGAGGAAACGCTCGGAAGCCCTCACCCCCTTGACGTTGAGGCCCATACCCTCGTAGGAGCGGAGCACCTGCTCGAACTCGTTCTTGCGCAGCAGGCCCGAGTCCACGAAGATGCAGTGGAGCTGCTTTCCAATCGCGCGGTGCAGCAGAAGGGCCGCCACGCTGGAATCCACTCCGCCGGAAAGGCCGAGAATCACCTCGTCGCCGCCTATCTGACGCTTGAGCGAGGAGACGGTGGAATCGACGAAATTCTCCGCCGTCCAGTCGCCCGCGCAGCCGCAGACGTCAATCACGAAATTGCGCAGGATGGCGGTGCCGCACTCGCTGTGGTGCACTTCCGGGTGAAACTGAATGCCCCAGACCTTCTCTTCGCAGAAGCGGAAAGCCGCGTTCTCGACGCTGTCCGTGGAGCCTATGACCTTGGTCCCTTCGGGCAGGCGGGTGATGGTGTCCCCGTGCGACATCCACACCGTGGATTCGGCGGGAAGACCCTTGAAAAGCGGGTCGGAGGGGTCAGTGAGCCGAAGCGTGGCGCGGCCATACTCGCGGGAGCCGGCCGGAGCCACTTCCCCGCCGCCGTCGCTGGCGAGCCACTGGGCGCCGTAGCAGATGCCGAGCAGAGGGAAACGGCCCCTGATGAGACTCAAGTCCGGCTGCGGAGCATCCGCATCCCTCACGGAAGAGGGACTTCCGGAGAGAATCACACCCTCGACTTCCGAAAGATCGGAAGGTATCCTGTTGAACGGCCAGATTTCGCAATAGACCCCGATCTCACGCACTCTGCGCGCGATGAGCTGGGTGTACTGCGAGCCGAAGTCGAGAATCAGTATCTTATTCACCTCTCGTATAGTTAGGGGTTTCCTTGGTGATGGTCACGTCGTGCGGGTGGCTCTCCGCCATTCCGCTCGCGGTCACGCGGGTGAAGCGGGCCTTCTTGAGGTCGTCGAGAGTGCGTGCGCCGCAATAGCCCATGCCGGAGCGGAGTCCGCCGACGAGCTGATAGACGGTTTCGGAGAGAGTCCCCTTGTACGGCACGCGGCCCACGATTCCCTCCGGGACGAGCTTGCTGAGATCGGTCTTGTCCTCCTGGAAGTAGCGGTCCTTGGAACCCGCGGCCATCGCGTCGATGGAACCCATGCCGCGATAGGCCTTAAACTTGCGCCCGTTGTAGATGATGGTCTCCCCCGGAGACTCCTCGGTGCCGGCGAACATGGAGCCGCACATCACGCAGTCTCCGCCGGCGGCGAGAGCCTTGACGATGTCTCCGGAGTAGCGCAGGCCTCCGTCGGCGATGAGGGTCGCCCCGCTGCCCTTGATGGCCTTGTATGCGCCGTAGATGGCGCTGAGCTGAGGCACTCCCACACCTGCCACGATGCGGGTGGTGCAGATGGAACCCGGCCCGATCCCGACCTTGACTCCGTCAGCTCCGGCCTCCACGAGGGCCCGGGCCCCATCCTCCGTGGCGATGTTGCCCACCACGACGTCGATGGACGGGAAAGCCTCCTTGACCTTGCCGAGCAGGGCTATCACGTTGTGGCTGTGGCCATGGGCGCTGTCAAGCACCACTGCGTCCACTCCCTCGGCGGCGAGCGCCGCCACCCTGTCGAGCGCGTCGGCGGTGATGCCTATGCCGGCTGCGACCCTGAGCCTGCCCTTGGAATCCTTGCAGGCGTTGGGATGCAGACGCTCCTTGATTATGTCCTTGTAGGTGATGAGCCCCACTATGCGTCCGTCCTTGTCGACGACGGGGAGCTTCTCCACCTTGAATTTCTGTAGCACGCTCCTGACATGCTCGCGATCGGTCCGGTTGTCCGGAATGGTGACGAGCCCCTCGGAAGTCATGACGTCCTTGATGAGGGCCCCGGTGTCTTCGAGGAAGCGCACGTCGCGGTTGGTCACTATGCCCACGAGCCGGCCCTGCGAGTCCGTGACGGGGATACCGCCGATGCGGTTGTCGTGCATCAGCCGGAGAGCGTCCGCGACGGTCTGATCCTGATTGACGGTGACAGGGTCGTTGATCATCCCGTTCTCGGAGCGCTTCACGCGACGCACCTGGGCGGCCTGCGCGGCTATGCTCATATTTTTATGAATCACGCCGATTCCACCCTCTCTTGCGATTGCGATGGCCATCGGCGCTTCTGTAACCGTATCCATGGCTGCGGACACGATGGGGATGTTCAGACTGATGTTGCGGGAAAACTTGCAACCGAGACTTACCTCGCGAGGCGTGACTTCCGAGTATGACGGAATCAAAAGCACATCGTCGAAGGTGAGTCCTTCCATAGCGATTCTTTCTTCTGCGAATGACATGTTATGAGGAACTGTTTATAGCCTGCAAAGATAATCAATTATTTTCTTTTCTCTTGCGTTTGCGGTACATCTGCCAAGTATTATAGCAGTTGTGCCAGATGCTGTAGAAGCCTTCGGCCACGGAAGTCACGCCGGAGAAGAAGGTGTAGCCCATCCACATCCCGAAAACGGTGTTCTTCTGCCCGAAAGCCTGCCCCGCGGAAACCGGACAGGCGAACTTCCTGCCTATCCTGCGCCCGGCCCAGAACTGTAACACGCAGGCGAGAACGGAGGCCGCGAAAACCTGGAAGAGGACCGACGCTCCGGAGGAGTTGTGCACTATCGCCCTGGTGCTCATCAGGATGGCGAGGCTCAGCGAGACCGACCAGATGTAGAAGGCCAGGTTGGGGAAGCCGAGAACCCACGCATGGAAACGGGGCAACAGGAATCTCACCGCCCAGGCCGCCAGAGCCGGGAGAATGAGGAGCGGGAACACCTTGAAGAGGATGCTCACGAACGCGCTCAGGAAAGACACCCCCGCCGCCGGATGCACCAGAGGCACCATCAGCGGCACCAGAACGGCTGCGGCGACGTTTATCATGACCGTATAGGTGACGACCCCCGCCATATTGCCTCCGAGCTTGCCGGTGACTACGGCGCAGGCCGTGGCCGTGGGGCAGATGACGCAGAGCGCGAGGGATTCGAAAAAGAAACGCAGCGGCAGCCCCGGCACGAAGGCGAGAAGCAGGGAAAGTCCCACGAAAATCGAGCACTGCAAGATCAGCACCCGGTGCATCCAATGGTGCAGACGCAACTGGCGCGGCTCTATCTTGGAGAAGCTCAGGAAGAGCATTGTGAATATCAGCACCGGCTGGAGATGCTTGATGAAGGACTCGAGAAAAGGCCCGGCCGGGTGCAGGGCCGGGAGTGCGGAATAGAGCAGATAGGCCGAGGCCCCCACCACCATTCCGATTATGAGGGCCCAGTCCTTGAGGAATTTTTTGAGAGTGTATCTATATTCAGTCATCGTTTTTCATCCTATCGAGAAAACACTCCAAGGTGTTCTGCATCAGCATCGCGATCGTCATCGGCCCGACACCTCCCGGCACCGGGGTGAGATAGGAGGCCCTGCCTGACACGGATTCGTAGTCCACGTCTCCGGTAAGCTTACCATCGGCGGTGCGGTTCATCCCCACGTCAATCACCACGGCACCGGGCTTCACCATGTCCCCGGTGACGACTTTTTCCTTGCCCACGGCGACCACGAGGATGTCCGCGAGGAGGGTGACTGCCTTGAGATCGGGGGTGCGGGAGTGGGCTATGGTGACGGTGGCGTTCTCGTCAAGCAGGAGTTTGGCCACCGGCTTGCCGACTATGTTGCTGCGGCCCACCACCACGGCGTTCTTGCCGGCGATCCCGACCCCCGTGCTCTTGATGAGCTCGATGATCCCCTTAGGGGTGCAGGGCTTGATGCACGGTTCCCCGAGCCAGAGCGAACCCACGTTGAGGATGTGGAATCCGTCCACGTCCTTCTCCTTGGCGATGGAGCAGATGACCTTGGATTCGTCTATGTGCCTTGGGAGAGGCAGCTGGACGAGGATTCCGTCCACGGCGGCGTCTTCGTTGAGGGAGGCTATCGTGTCGAGAAGAGCCTTCTGGGAGACGGATTCGGGCAGCGCGACGAGGCGGGAGTTCATCCCCACGTAGGCCGCCGCCTTGACCTTGTTGCGCACATATACCTGGCTGGCCGGGTTCTCCCCCACTATGATGACGGCAAGGGAGGGTTTGCGTCCGTATTTGGCTTCCAGAGCGGGCAGCTGCTCCCGGATTCTGTCCTTGACTGCCTGGGAGACGGCCTTGCCGTCGATGACGGCGGCAGTGGTGGTAGAGCATTCGATTGCCATGTGAGCTATGTCCTTGCGATAGAAAAGGTTACTGCATCTGATGCGGGCGATGTCGGAATAGACCCGCTCGCGGGCCTCGAAGACGTCCTTCCCGGAGGACACCAGCATCAGTACGCGCCCTCCGGCGGTGACAAGCTTTCCGTCCCTAAGGGCCGTGCCCATCGAATAGACGCGGGAGTTACGGACCTCATCGAGCCCTTCGATGGGGAAGCCCTTCTCGTAGTGGCCGGGATAGCCCTTGGAAGCAAGGACGACCCCCATCGTGACCTCGTCCTTCCACCTGAGCTCAGGAAGAGGGGCCGATTCGGCCACGGCCTCGAAGATATCGTAGATGTCGCTCTCAAGCAACGGGAGCACCACCTCCGTCTCAGGGTCGCCGAAGCGGGCGTTGAATTCTATGACCTTGATGCCGTCCGGGGTTTTCATCAATCCCCCGTAAAGCACTCCGGAGAGCGGTCTCCCCTCGGCGCACATGGCCCTGGCAGTCTTGAGCATTATCTCCTTGTAGGCGAAGTCCCGATCCTGCCCGGTGATGAACGGAAGAGAGGTGTAGGCCCCCATTCCTCCGGTATTGGGCCCCGTGTCGCCGTCGAAGGCGCGCTTGTGGTCCTGGGCGAGGGGCATAGGGCATACCCTATCCCCTGCGACGAAGCACATGAAAGAGAATTCCGGCCCTTCGAGCCAGTCCTCTATCACCACCTTGCCCTCGCCGAAAGCTCCGTCCAGCAGCATGCTGCGCAGGGCGGCGTCGGCCTCGCCGCGGTCAGAAGCGATCACCACCCCCTTGCCGGCGGCAAGGCCGTCGTACTTTATCACTGCGGGGTACGGGCGAGAGTCCACGTAGGAGAGGGCCTCATCGTAGGAAGTGAAGCAGCGGTAAGAGGCCGTAGGGATGCCGTAATCCTGCATCAGACGCTTGGCGAACTCCTTGCTGCTCTCTATCATGGTCGCGGCGCGGCTGTGACCGAAAATCTTGAGGCCCGCCTCGCGGAAACTGTCCACTATGCCGGCTGCGAGCGAGGCCTCCGGCCCGACTACGGTGAGATCTATCCCTTCCCGGAGAGCGAAAGCCTTGAGAGCCTCCACGTCAGTGTCGGGAATCGGGACAAGCTGCGCCCGGGAGGCGATCCCGGCGTTGCCCGGGGCGCAGAATATGTGCGAGACCTTCGGGGAACGGCTGAGAGCGTCCACTATGGCGTGGCAGCGGCCGCCGCCGCCGACTACGAGAACTTTTTTCATCTTTCTAATGTTTAAAATGTCTTACTCCCGTCATCAGCATCACGATACCGCACTCGTCGGCCTTGGCCACGGCATCGGCATCCCTGATGCTGCCTCCCGGCTGGACGATGGCGCTCACCCCGTAGCGGGCGGCGAGGGAGACCGTGTCGTCGAACGGCAGGAAGCCGTCGGACGCGAGGACGAGTTCCTCGGAGTATCCGGCCTCGTGAGCCTGCTTGAGGGCAATCTCGGCCGAGCCAACGCGGTTGGTCTGTCCTGCTCCGACGCCTACCGTGTGTCCGTCACGCACCACTGCTATCGCATTGGATTTGACGTGCTTGACTATCCTCCATCCGAAGTCGAGGTCGCGCATCTGCGCCTGGGTAGGCTTCGCGGCGGTGACACACATCTGCGGGGAGAGGGTCTCCACGCAAGTGTCGAGCTGCTGGGCGAGAAGGCCGCCGCAGACGCTGACGTACTGCATCTGGGGACGGTTGTCGGGAGTCATATCGACCTTGAGCACCCGGAGATTCTTCTTGGTGGAGAGAATCCGGAGAGCCTCGGGGGTGAAGGACGGGGCGATGACGATCTCGAGGAAAATAGGCTTCATCCCCATGGCGACTTCGGCACCGAGTTCCCTGTTGAGAGCGACTATGCCACCGTATATGCTCACCTTGTCAGCCTCGTAGGCCGCCTGCCAGGCCTGCTCTATGGTAGGGGCGACGGCCGCTCCGCAAGGGTTCATGTGCTTGAGGGAGATGCAGCACGGTTGTTCGGAGAAGTCGCGTATAGTGCAGAGCGCGGCGTTGGCGTCCTGGATATTGTTGTAGGACAATTCCTTACCCTGAATCTGCTCCGCGAACGGAAGGGCGTAGGAGAGCCTCTCCTCCCCGGCGTAGAACTTGGCCTGCTGGTGAGGGTTCTCTCCGTAGCGCAGGGACTGGCGGAGTTCGTATTCGAGGAAGAGCTTCTCGCTCAGCCCGGCCTTTTCACGCATATAGCGCGCGATGCAGCTGTCGTATTCGGCGGTGTGGGTGTAGGCCTTGGCGGAGAGCTTCAGCCTGGTGGCATCGGAAGTCGCCCCGCTCTCCCGAAGCTCGGAGAGCACCGGAGCGTAGTCGGCGGGGTCGCATATCACGGTCACGTCCTTCCAGTTCTTGGCCGCGCTGCGGAGCATGGACGGGCCGCCGATGTCGATGTTCTCGATGGCCTGCTCCATCGTCACGCCCTCGCGGGCTATGGTCTGGCGGAAAGGGTAGAGGTTGACGCAGACCATATCGATGGGGCTTATCCCCTGCTCTTCGATGGTCCGCATGTGGAAAGGGTCGTCCCGCCGGGCGAGCAGGCCTCCGTGCACCTTGGGGTGGAGGGTCTTGACCCTGCCGTCGAGTATCTCCGGGAAACCCGTGACCTCGCTTATGCCCGTTGTCTTGATTCCGCTGTCTTCCAACAGCTTCTGCGTGCCTCCGGTGGCCACTATCTCCCATCCCAGAGAGACGAGCCCCTCCACGAACGGCACCAGGGCGGTCTTGTCGCTGACGCTGACCAAAGCTCTTTTAGTATTTTTTTTCATTATCAACCTGCTTGAAGTTTTCTAACCTTTTATCAACTTGGAAATCGTCTCGACGTAGAGCGCGTGCTCTATCTTCTGCCCGAGGCGGTGCACTTCCCGGGGGTCGTCCCCGTCATATTCGAAGGCGCGCTGGGCGATTATCCGGCCCCCGTCGAGTTCGGAGTTGACATAGTGAATCGTGATCCCGTAAACCTTGACCCCGTACTCCACGGCCTGCTCCACGGCGTGAGCCCCCCGGAACGCGGGGAGAAGGGACGGGTGGATGTTGATGATGCGCCCCCCGTAGGCTTCGAGCAGCACGTCGGAGATGATGCGCATATAACCGGCAAGGCACACAGGCTCCACTCCCAGGGCATCCATCCTGGAGGCTATCTCCCGCTCGAAATCAGCCTTGCAGGCATAGTCCTTGGGGCTGAAGACAAAGCTCTCCACTCCCCTTTCCCGGGCCTTCCCCACCACCGGGGCGGAAGGCTTGTCGCAGACCATCAGGACGACGTCGGCATCGAGCCTCCCGTCCTTGCAGGCGTCGTCTATGGCCTCGAAATTGGAGCCGGTCCCGCTGGCGAAAACGGCCAGTTTCTTCCTTTTCCCCATATCAGATGATGCTGACTCTCGGCACGTTGGTGACCTTGCCGATCACCGAGGCCTTCTCGCCGTGAGTTTCAAGTATCGAGATGGCCTTGTCCGCCTCGGATTCGTCGAGGACGAGGACCATGCCTATGCCCATATTGAAGATGTTGAACATCTCCCGGTGAGGCACGCCGCCCCACTGCTCGAGCATACGGAACACCGGGAGAATCTCCCAGGTCCCTTCCTTAACCTCGATTCCCTGGCCGCTCTGCAGCACGCGCGGGATGTTCTCGTCGAAGCCGCCGCCGGTGACATGGCTGATTCCGTGCACGTCGCAGCTGCGGATCACGTCGAGCACCGG
>CAVGYS010000045.1:5537-8839 GCA_963633505.1 Oscillibacter sp. MSJ-31 | reverse complement strand
AGCTTGACGAATGGGGCTACGTGATGGCCTCGATACCTTCCAATATCGACAGGAAAGTGCCCGCAATAGGGTTCATCGCCCACGTGGACACGGCCCCGGATGCACCGGGAGCCAATGTCAAGCCTCAGATAATCAATGATTATGACGGTTCAGACATCCCTCTTATGGGAGTGCCGGGACTGAGCCTGAAGACGTCCGACTTCCCGGAGCTTCTCGCGCACAAGGGAGAGACCATCATCACCACCGACGGCACCACCCTGCTCGGAGCCGACGACAAGGCAGGCGTGGCCGAGATAATGGATGCGGTACAGTACGTCGTCGAGCACCCGGAATTCAAGCACGGGGAAATCAAGATCGGCTTCACTCCGGACGAGGAAATCGGCCGCGGAGTCGTGAAGTTCGACGTCAAGAAGTTCGGCGCCGACTATGGCTACACGATGGACGGCGGCGAAGTCGGGGAGCTGGAATTCGAAAACTTCAACGCGGCCTCGGCCGTGGTTCACGTCCAGGGGCGCAACGTCCACCCGGGATATGCCAAGGGCAAGATGCTCAATTCCCTCGTCATTGCCAATGAGTTCATCTCCCTGCTCCCTCCGGACCAGAGGCCGGAGCACTCCCAGGACTACGAAGGCTTCTTCCATCTTGTCAGCTGCAAGGGCAGCGTGGAAGAGACTTCCCTCACCTACATAATAAGGGATCACGACAGAACCGGATTCGAGAGGAAGAAGGAAACCATCCTCGAATGCGCGAACTTCCTCAATCTCCGCTACGGGAAAGACTGCGTGACCGTGGCTCTGAAGGACCAATATTACAACATGCGCGAGCAGGTGGAGCCGCACTACCACGTGGTGGAGAAGGCCGTGAAGGCGATGGAGATGGCAGGCATCAAGCCCCGTATCCAGCCTATCAGGGGCGGGACCGACGGGGCGAACCTCTCATTCAGAGGCCTCCCGTGTCCGAACATCTTCGCGGGAGGACTCAATTTCCATGGACGCTATGAATGGGTGCCGGTGGAGAGCATGGAGAAGGCCTCGAAGGTCATTCTCAACATCATCAGCCTCTACGCCTAAACGGATCGGCGGCCGCCTTTGAGGGTGGCGAAAATCATATAGGCGCAGATTGCCACAAGCGGCACAATCGCAATCATCTCCGCTCCGGACGCTCCAGACGCGCCCGGAGTGTTCCATTCATAGAGATACCAGTCCACCTTGGCGAACTTGAGCACGGCGGAGACGACTCCCATCAGCGCGCCGCCCGCGATGAAACCGCTGGCGATGAGCGTCCCCCTCTCCTGACGGGCCGCATTGACCGCCTTGTCCTTGCTGCGGCTACCCACGAACCACGAGATGGCCCCGCCCAGAAGCAGAGGCAGGTTAAGGTCTATAGGGATGAACATGCCAAGGCAGAAAGCCAGGGCGGGAACCTTGAATGCTGTGAGGAGTATGGCAATCACGGCACCGATACCATAGAGCAGCCACGGAGCATTGCCTCCGTTCATCATAGGCTGTATGACGGCAGCCATGGCATTGGCCTGCGGAGCGACCAGTGCGCCCTCCCCGGTAAAGCCGTAGGTCTTGTTGAGAATGAGCATCACTCCGCCGACCGTAGCGGCAGCGACAGCCACGCCGATAAACTTCCAGGTTTCCTGTTTGCGGGGAGTCGTACCGATCCAGTAGCCGATCTTGAAGTCCGTGATAAGTCCTCCCGCCGTAGAAAGAGCCGTGCAGACCACTCCGCCGATAATCATTGCGGCAACCATCCCGGCGTTGCCCTTGAGACCGACCACCACCAGCACGAGAGCGGTGATTATCAAGGTCATGATGGTCATTCCACTGACAGGGTTGGTACCCACTATGGCTATGGCGTTGGCAGCCACCGTGGTGAAGAGGAAGGAGATGACAGCCACGATAATAAGCCCGATGATCGCCTGCCAGACGTTGTTCACCACGCCGCCGAGGGCGAAGAAGCAGAACACGGCCAGCAGGGCTATCGCTATTCCCCATACGACCGTCTTCATCGGGATGTCCTGCTGCGTACGCTCGACACCGGCGGCGGAAGCGCCGTCCTTGCGACGGAACTCTCCGGCGGCAAGAGCGACGGCGCTCTTGATGACCCCGGCGCTCTTGATGATGCCGATGATGCCGGCAGTGGCGATGCCACCGATACCGATATGGCGGGCATACTCCTTGAAAATCTGGTCAGCGGACATGTCGGAGACCGTTGCCACGATGCCGGAGCCCATTAGATCGATTACCTGACCGCCCCAGACGAGATTCATCAGAGGGATTATCACCAGCCATACCAGGAAAGAGCCGCAGCAGATGATGAAAGCATACTTGAGCCCCACGATATAGCCCAGACCGAGCACCGCCGCCCCGGTGTTGAGCTTGAGCACGACCTTGGCCTTGTCCGCGACGACTTGACCCCAGTGCATCACCGTGGTGCTGAGCGTTTCCGCCCACGCTCCGAAAGTGGAGACGACGAAATCATAAAGCCCGCCCACAAGACCGGCGGCGAGAAGCGTCTTGGCGCTACTGCCCCCGCTCTCACCGCTCACAAGCACCTGCGATGTAGCCGTGGCCTCCGGGAAAGGATATTTCCCGTGCATCTCCTTGACGAAGTATTTGCGGAAAGGGATAAGGAAAAGTATCCCGAGGAAGCCTCCGAGCATGGAGCTGAGGAACATCTGAAAGAAATTGACGTCAAGTCCGAGGATGTAGATGGCTGGGAGCGTGAACACCGCACCGGCGACGACAACCCCGGAGCAGGCTCCTATACTCTGGATGATGACGTTCTGGGCCAGACCGTCTTTCTTTCCGAGCGCGCCCGTCATTCCGACCGCGATGATGGCGATAGGGATGGCCGCTTCGAACACCTGTCCGACCTTGAGGCCGAGGAACGCCGCTGCGGCGGAGAAGAGCACCGTCATCAGCAGCCCCATGGTCACAGAATACGGGGTGACCTCAAGCGGTTTCTCGTCAGGACTCAGAAGGGGTTTGTACACTTCCCCCGATTTCAACTCCCGATGTGCGTTCTCGGGCAGGCTCAGATTTTTGTTTTCTTTCATCTCTTTCTTTCTGTTTTTTATAGTACTCTACGTATTTCTGCAAGAGGGCCGCATCCTTGGCCTCCTCCTTGGCGATGCGCGCGGCGCGGCGCGCCTCTCTCCTCAGGCGCCTCTCTTCCCGCTTCTTCTCCCGGGCCGCCGCCCTGGCGGCGTCTCTGGCGTCAAGCTCCGCCCAACGGGCGTCTCTGCGGGCCTTGCGCAGGGCCCTGCGAAGTTCGGCCTTACTCATGTACTC
>CAVGYS010000045.1:3891-5527 GCA_963633505.1 Oscillibacter sp. MSJ-31 | reverse complement strand
CTTCCTGCGGAGCGGAAACGGCTGAGGAATCAGCGCTTACGGCGAGGCTGTCACGGGCCGTCACGGCGAGGGAATCCGCTGCGACTCTGACATCCTCCGCCGCAATAGTATCGAGCGGAGCGGAGACGGAATCCACGACCTGAAGCGTGTCAGGATGCGGAGCATTCTTGCGCGCCCGTATGGAATCTATGGCCGCATAGACGCTTGACATATAGCCGGGATAATAAACTTCCGTATAGGGGAACGTCGTGCGCGGCCTGGAACGCAGTTCGAAGCGGCGCGAAGACCGAATGACAAGTTTCGTGATATCCGTCTTGCTCTTCGGCCTGAGTTCCGGTTTCCAGACAAAGCCCTTGAGAGTCCTGTCCACCACGGACATCTGCGCCACCGGATAGGCGTCATTCTTGGGGTTATCGAAATAATGGATCCTGTCCACGTCTCCATCCTTGAGGTCGGCGGACAGCATACGAGCCTCAACTTTGTTGACAGTGGCAAGTGTCTCGTTTTCTTTAAGATAGAAGAGCGCCGTCACTCCTCCGAGAGCATCGAAGCGGCGCAGTTGCGTGTCCTTGTCGAAGTAGGCCATCACCTCCGAGCTCCTGATCTGATCGAAGTGCAGGCTGTCTTCATCCACGGCTATGAACGCGTTTGACATAAGACTCGCGCGATCCGCTCCCCAGCTCTTGACAAGCACGAAAAGACTGTCGGAACTGTATTGTCTGCGGCCCTCGTTCCATATTATCGGGTCCTTGTAGAAACGGGCGATGGAGTCCAGCTCATTGAACTGGACGGAATCGCAGCGCACCTGTATGTCCTGCCTGAACACCTTGACGTTCCCAAGCCCCGTCAGGAACCCGACCCGGGAAGTGTCAGGAGGCGGCACGGACGAAAGGCTGTCCGCAGCGACCGCGAGACTGTCTTTCGGGGGGACAGCCCCTACGACGGCGGAAGAATCAAGAGGGGGAGCGGCAGGGGCGGCATCCGGCGGCGGGGAAGCGGGTCCTGCCTCCGGAGCGGAGAGGCCTGCTGTCGGAGCTGCGGCGTCCGGCTTCTTGGCCTTGCCCGCCTGTGAAGCCATCGGGAACTGGTTCGCCCCGTTCTGCTTGGCGGACTCCTCCTTGGCTTTCGCGGCCTGCTCGGCGGCGCGACGACGGAACTCCGCCACCGGGTCGCCGTTTATGGTCTTGAGACGCTCGGCTGCGGCAGAAAACTCCGCCTCGCTGATGTCACAACGTCGCAAAGTGTTATAGACCAACGTGTCGGCCCCGAAATAAGTGGTATCCACCTGACCGTCCTTATCTTCTGTCCACATCGCCACCGCCGCGTTGTCCCGCAGCGTCACCCGCGACAGGGTGTCCTTGTAGAAAAGGTACTCGGAAACGGCGGCCGTGCTGCGCGTACTGTCCTGTATCTGGACTCGTCCACGCATCAAGACATCGTTGGTGGCACGATAAAAGAAAAGCGTATCGCTCCAGCTCTCCTGGTCACGGGTGAGTCCGTGCACGTCTCCGGAGAAGAAAAACATATTGTCCGGCCGCGTGTACCAGCCTCCGGAGGCGTGGAGCATATTGTCGTCTTTCCAAAAATCTATCGGAGAGACGAATTCGGCCTTGTTGACGTCGGACAGATAGTGAAG
>CAVGYS010000045.1:0-3881 GCA_963633505.1 Oscillibacter sp. MSJ-31 | reverse complement strand
CGCCCGCACAAAGACCGAATCCGTGTACATATTGACGTTGCCCTCAAATGAGAAGAGGCTGCGGGCATTGAAATAATGCCCCTCGTCGCTCTCGATTATCTGTCCGTCGGAACTGCGCATGGCGGCTCCTCCACGGAACACGGCCACGCTGTCCTTGGTATTGTAGTCCAAGACTTTCGTACGCAGCATGTTCTCCTGCTTGTCCCGAAGCTGCACGAGAGCGCCCCGGAACTGCGCAAGGTCGTCATCCACAAGATAATCCAACTTGTCGCTGGTCAGCTCCGTGTCACCTTGCAGGAGACGGACATGCCCCATACAGTTGATTATGTTGGTGTTCTGGCTCCATACGGAACTGTCGGCGATGAGGTAGGTGCCGTTGTGCAGAAAAGTCGCGTCAACCGCCCGCCGCACGAAATCATCCCCTTCCTCGGCCTGCTCTATATAGCTTGCGCTGATAAGCCGCAACAGAGAATCTCTCTGCTCGGACTGCCCTTGGGCAAGCAGAGAGACGGCGGCGAAGAACAGCGCTACAACAGCTGCTGTCAGTCTTCTTTTCTGAACTTCTGTTCCCATCCTTTACGGGAGAAGTCACAATCCGAGAACATCGGGTCTATGACTATGTACGTGCTCGCTATCTTGTCATCGATGAACTTTCCGATGGCTTCCATCTGGCGACGGTTTCTGACCTGCGCGAGGAGCTCGGTGTAGTCGTTCTCGAAGTTGGCGACGTGAGCCGGGATTATCTTGTCCAGTCTGACGATCTTATAGACCACGTTCCCGTTGCGGCCCTCATTGTCCAGCGAAGCGAAAGGCTCGGACACCTCCCCGGGTTTCAAATCCTTGACGGCCTCGTAGTCCTGGGGCTTGAGCTCGTCCATGTCAAAATAGGAAGAGCCGGTATTGGGATCCGCCATCAGACCTCCGTTGGTGCGGGTGGCCGGGTCTTCGGAGTAGAAACGGGCGGCGAGCTCGAACGTCATCACGCTGTCCGTGACGATGGCCGTCCTGAGACTGTCGAGCCTCTTGAAAGCCTTCTCCTGATCTTCGGCCGTGTATTTCGGCCTGATGAGAATGTGACGGGCATTGAACATATCGCCTTTCTTCTCAAGGACTTCTATGAGATGGTACCCGTCGGGAGTCTCGACTATCTGGGAGATGACCCCTGGCTTGAGAGCCATCGCGGCATCGGAAAACGCCGGCCAGAATATGGACTTGGACATCAATCCGAGCTCTCCTCCCTTGCGGGCGCTCTGGGTGTCCTCCGAGTAGAGGCGGGCGAGAGTGGAGAACTTCTCCCCGTTGATGATGCGCTCCCGGATGGAAAGCAGAGTTTCCTTGACGGCAAGCGCAGCCGCCTCCCGGTCCGGATAGACGCATATCTGACTCATCTGGTATTTGGTCGGCACCTGCGGAAGGGAGGACACGTCGGCCGTGTCGAGATACTGCTTCACGTCGTACGGGGTGATCTCGGCGATACCCCGGGCTATCTCCTGCTGTTCCTGCTGGGTAAGGCTCTGCTGCTCAATCTGCTGCTGCCATTCCTGGCGAAGCTTGTAGAGCGGTTTGTTGAAATAGGTTTCGACAGCTTCGTCTCCGCCGAGTGCGGAACGCACCTGATCCATCCGCTGCTTGAGTTCGGCCGAGACCATTTCGGAATCGACGTTGAGAGAATCGACACGGGCCTGCATCAGGAACAGTTTGGCTTCCATTATGCTCTCGAGCAGTTCGCAGCGGACGTTCCTGTCGGAACCGAGTCCCTGGGCGCGCATCATCTGAACCTCGGATTCGAGATCGGAGAGGGAGATCATCTCGTTGCCGATGACGGCCACGGACTTGTCCACCACTCCTTGATATTTTTGAGCCTGGGCCACGGCGCAAATGCCGAGCACGGCGGCCAAAACTGCTGTTTTCAAGCTGTTCATCTGTCAATAAATTATGAATTGTCTGTTTTCGAGTGCGCTTTCAAGCAAGTCCCGTTCCAAACCTTTGACGAGAGCATGCTTTCTTGCACTCAGGATAATGTCCCGAATCTCCTCCGCACAGAAATCCAGAGGGGCCACGCCGCTGCGCTGTATGTCGCACACGTAGGCCGCGAGCAGGTCTCCCCTCCCCTCGGGTTCTATCTTTATCATCTTGTCCTTCATGGCGGAGAGCATCTCAGGGTAATCGACCCCGAACTCCGCCGCGAGATCCCTGGCATCCATCCACACGTCCGAATTGTCAAAATACCTCAGCGCGGAAGACACGGTGATGGAGTCCGTCCTGTGGAATTCATCGTACTCTTCGGACGATATCATCTTGAGCACGTGGTCCTTGTTGGGGGAATCCTTCATCACGTCCACGAAGCGGACCTTGAGCACCGGACGCTGGAGGACGAAATCCTCCTGATGGGACGCATAGTAATCGGAAATCTGGGCGTCGGTGACCAGAGTGTCCAGACGGTCGCTTATGTAGCGCTGCTCGTAGCGGTACTTCACAAGGGAGAGCCTGTAGGCGTCCAGCTCGGCGGAGACGTCGATCTCCGACTTGGAAAGCTGTTCCTCGGCCACCTTGACATAGAGCCTGTCCGTCGCCCAGGAGTTGATGTACCTGGAGGCGAGCACGGCGCTGTCCTGCGGGCTTGACGACGTCGGGATGAAGCGTTCGAGCTCCGAACGGTACAGCTTGTCCTTCCCCACCCTGGCCACCACCTCGTCATCGTGCACGATGCCGGAAATGGCCGTACAGGAGCACAGGACGGTCAATGTCAAAAACAGTGGCGACAAAAAAATCCGCATACTTGCAAAAATAGGAATAATCTGTCAATTCTCGGCGGCAAGCGCTTCGATTATCTTATCTATCTGGGGGCTCACAGCCCAAGAGGAGGCCGTGCTGTTGTTGGTGAGGATGGAAAACACCACCGCACGTGAGAGATCTCCATCCTGCGGAAGGATATATCCGCTGTAGCAGAGTATCCCGTTCATCGAGCCACTCTTCATCCTGATGCGTCCGCAGAAGGCGGCATCAGCCGAAGGGAACTTGTATTCGAGCGTGCCCTGACCGCCAGGCTGAGGAAGAGACGAGAGGAAAGCGTCGGCGACGCCGGTCCTGGCCATCGCCGTCAGGAAACTGACAAAAAAGGACGGTGAGACGTAATTCTTGCGGGACAATCCGCTTCCGTCGAATATCCTACAGCCCGCCGCCGGGTTGAGCCCCAGAGAAGAGAGTTCGGCCTCGGCCGCCAGAACGCAGGAATCATAATCCGCCCCGTAGCCTCTCTTCACCGAAAGCGTCTTCAGAAGGGTCTCGGCGAAGAAGTTGTCGCTCTCGCAGTTGGTCTCGCGCGCGATTGACCTGAGCGAGACGGAACTGGTATGCCCGAGAATATGGAGAGACTTCGCATCTGCGGCAGGAGTCCCGCCGTCCATCTCCCACGGAGCCTCCCGCACGTATCCGTCCACCCCCAAGTCCGCGGCACCTCCACTGACACGCACTCCGTTGGCTTCAAGATACTTGCAGAAGTAATGCGCGCAGGTGTACGAGCCGAAGCGGTTTGAACATTCAAGCGTGTAGCCGTTCCGGTCCACGGGGAAACTCCCCGCGAATTCGCCGCGCGGGGCGAGGTGGGTGTTGACGTAGTACACGGTGTTGCGCGTGCGCGGCCCTCCGGTGGAGGCATGGTTGACAAAAGTCATCCATGGCGTTTCTGGATAACGCACATGTATCTCGGGGCTCAGCCCGGGAGACGAGCCCGGCTTTATGGAGAAATTCTGGGCGTTTTCGAAAAAATTGAGCCCCGTAGGCCCGGCACCATAGTTCGTTCCGAGATCATCGTATGTCCAGCCCATCCCCTCGGGGGTGACGCTGTCAAGGGCTCTCCTGTCACCAACGACCCTCCCGGA
>CAVGYS010000044.1:6291-8893 GCA_963633505.1 Oscillibacter sp. MSJ-31 | reverse complement strand
GAGCCTTGTTGAAGCGGTGGATTTCATCGATGAAGAGAATCGGAGCGGCGGCGTTCGAGAAGAGCGACTTCGACTTCGCCTTGTCTATGACCTCCCTGACGTCCTTGACTCCGGAACTGATTGCCGACAAGGTGTAGAATTCCCGGTCGAGAGTCGTGGAGATTATCCGTGCGAGAGTGGTCTTGCCGACTCCCGGAGGCCCCCACATGATGAAGGACGTCAGATTGCCGGAGTCTATCATCCTCCGCAGTATGCAGCCTTCCCCCACCAGATGACGCTGTCCGACGTATTCGGTGAGGCTCCGGGGCCGCATCCGTTCAGGCAGAGGTGGCAACATGTCCTAATCGAGTTTTTTTATGTAGGAGCGGCGGCGTTTCTTGCACTCGTGTTCAAATTCCTTGAACTGGCCCTGGTTCTTGATGTTCGTCTCAAGTATGGCGTTCGTCTCGGCCCACTTCACGCCGGCCTCGCTGTATTTTCTGAACATGTCCGCCTGCACGAGGGTGTTGACCCCGGAATTGCGATACTCCGGATTCACCCCGACGAGCAGCATTTCCACTCCTTCCTCCCTCTTGAAGAAAAGGGACTTGGCAAGATGCCACCAGCCGAACGGAAAGAGACGGCCGCGGCACTTCTGGAGAGCCTTGACAATGGAAGGCATGGTGATGCCGAACGCCACGATTTCATCCTTGTCGTTTTCGACGAGAGTGACGTAATTGAGGTCGAGCACCTTCAAATAGAATCCGATGTACTTGTCGGCCATCTTCTCGGGAAGGACCGTGAAATTGTAGAGATCCTTGTAACATTCGTTGATTATCCTCAGCACCTTGTGCGCATAGTCCTTCTCTCTGATGAGCTTGCGCGTAAGGGGAGTGACGTGGACGTTGGCTCTCTGCTTTATGATGTTGGCCACTCTCGCAACCCGCTCTGGCAGAACCTCCGGGATGAAGACCTTGTATTCTATCCAGTCGGCGTCCTTCCGGAAGCCCAGAGCCTCGACGTGATCCACGTAATAAGGATAATTGTATATCAGGGCCATCGTGCTCAAGCTGTCATAGCCCTCTATGAGAAGCCCTTCGGGGTCGAAATCCGTAAATCCGAGCGGCCCCACGACCGACTCCATCCCGTACTTGCGGCCGAACTCCTCGACCTTGTCCATCAGGGCCTTGGAAACCTCCGGGTCATCGATGAAGTCATACCATCCGAAGCGCACCTCCTTGTGGTTCCACTGCTTGTTGGCAAGCCTGTTGACAATCGCTGCAACCCTTCCGGCGGGTTCTCCGTCCTTATATGCAAGATACAGCTTGGAGTCGCAAAATTCCTGCGCCGCCCCCTTCTTCTGATCCAGAGTGTCCATCTGGTCGAATTCGAGAGGGGGTACGTAATACGGGTTGTTCCGATATAGTCTCTCCGGGAAATTGACAAATTCACGCAGCTCTTTGCGAGACCGCACTTCTTTGATTTCTACTGACATCGTTTTGGTTCTTTAGTATACGCGGTGCGAATATAAGACTTTTTTTTCACTTTGCGATGAAGCGCGCTACGGCCTCGCGGCTCCTGCGCCCCTGTTCATTCCGCACGTCGTCGAACGCCCCGGCGTCCCATAGCCTCCTGAGCCCGGAAACAAGCTCCGCACATTCCGGGGAAGAGGAGTCGAAGCGCGGCAGCCAGCGTCCTATCATCACGTTGATGACCGGCCACTTGCAGTTGGCGGACCACCTCTCCATCTGGCTCCCGTCAGCCCTGGCGCAATACAGCGCATAAGAATGCTCCAGGCCGACGCACCAGTTGCGCATCTTCTTGATGCGGGAGGATCCGAGATCGATCGACCTGAAGTTGGGATAGTAATAATAAAAGGGAAGATAGGTGATCGTCACCGACGGGCTGCGCAGCAGCACCTCGCTCCACCACGGGAAATCCTCGAAGGTGATGCCTTTTATGAAACTCACCCCGTCCAGAACTTCTCTCCGTATCAGGTGGCGCCAGACGTAGAAATGCTTCAAAGGCCACTTGATCCCCTTGGGATGAGATCTCTCCGTCACGTGGGCCATTATGTCGTGCGACACGCAGAACCTGACCTTGTCGGGGCTGAAACGCCTGCGGAAGCCCAAGGGGCGCCAGCCTATTGTGTCAAGGTGGAGGAAATGCCTGAGTATCGCGAGGTTGCGATAGTTGGGGTCCTTATACCAGGACACTATGTCGGTGCCGTTCGCGGTGGCGAGCCGGAGCGCAATCTCAAAAGTCTGAGGATGTATGAAGTCGTCGGAATCAAGGAAGACCACATACTCTCCGCAAGCCTTGGAAAGGCCGAAATTGCGCGCGTCTGACAGACCGCCGTTCTCCTTGTCGAAGAGAATGAAGCGAGGATCGGAAGAGGCGTATTCCTCGACGATGGCACGGCTGCCGTCGGGGCTGCCGTCATTGACACAAATCGCCTCCCAGTCGCCGAAGGTCTGAGCGCGCACCGAATCAAGGCAGCGCCGCAGATATTTCTCCACGTTATAGACTGGAATTATCACTGATATGGTCGGCATATTCTTCATGCTGCATTCATATAAAAATATATCTTCAGACGGCAGAGCCAATATCCCGGGCCCGGAGG
>CAVGYS010000044.1:0-6240 GCA_963633505.1 Oscillibacter sp. MSJ-31 | reverse complement strand
ATATTGCTTCAGACGGGAGAGCCAATATCCGGGGCCCGGAGGGAAGTTGAACCCTCCTTCCTTCCGGAGATTCTCAAGGGACGCGCGCAGCTCCTCCCGGTCGGACGGATCGGCCTGTTCGAGGTTCCGCCTGAGCTGGGAACGGATCACCGGCCACTTGCAGAGCCTGGACCAGACCTCCCTTTTGAGAGGATCGCTTTCATTGTAATGGTGACAGCAGTGCAGAAGCCCCTTCATCAGACAACGGGCCCTGACGGAACCCGCCCCGGTACTCATGTCAATGGAGGACGTGTTGGGATAATAATAATAGAGCGGCAGCTGCGTGATGGTAACTGACGGATGATTGCGCAATTGCAGCTCGCTCAGCCACGGAAAGTCCTCATATATCGTGAGTTCTTTTATGAAGCGCAGCCCCTTGACCTTCTCGGAGCGGAAGAGGAACTGCCACAGATAGAAATGCCTTATCGGCCACTGCACGCCCATGGGCTTCTCCATCTCCGTCAGGTGCGACACCATGTCGTGCGTCACCGTGCTTTCCACGTCCCCCATCTCATAGCGGCGCCGAAGAGTCTCGGGCAGAGGTTCCGCCAAAGCCTTGCCGTCCTGCCTTGAGGAGAGAACCGCCGAGCGGTAATCCCTGTCATAGGTCCAGCACACGATGTCCGTAAGGTCCCGTCTCGACAGGCCCACGGCAATCTCAAGCGTCTGAGGATGAATGAAATCATCTGGATCCACGAACATCAGATACTCTCCGTCGGCGACATCCAGTCCGGCATTCCTGGCATCGGCGACCCCGCCGTTGGGCTTGTCAATCAGCCTGAAGCGGGCATCTTTCGCCGCATAGTCGAGGATTATCTGCTTCGAGGCGTCGGTGCTCCCGTCATTGACGCAAAGCGCCTCCCAATCGCAGAAAGTCTGCGACAGGAGACTGTCAAGACAGCGTCCGAGATACTTCTCCGCATTATATATCGGAATTATTATCGATACCGTGCGCATACAAATTGTCAAAGTTCGCGAAGATAAGCCATAATATGAAATAATCAAAGAATTGCCTATCTTCGTCCTGATGAAAGTGAGAGCCGCAATATCATCCCTGACCGTGGCCGCCTTTCTGCTTTTCGCAGGACAGAGGGCGGAAGCGGGGGAGCGTTACCTCGGGACATACAACTCCCTCAAGGGATTGGGTCTTAGTGCGGCGTTCAAGTCGAGTGACGGGGCGGAAATGACTTTTGTCAAGCTGTACGCCGACCTTTTCGGCGTGTTCCCCGGAAGAATAGACGATGTGGGAGTGGCGGCGAGCTGCACCAGGGATTACGTGTTCGCATACGCCGACCTCGGCTACTCATATCTGATGTTGCACGCCGGGCCCGGCTTATTCGCCGGATACGTGCACGACTATGAGCGCAATTTCCTCAGTTCAAGAGGGGAGACCTACAAGAAGATGGGCCTTGCGATCGCCCTTGAGGGCAATTTCGGGCTCACTGCGGACTTCTTCAATCACAGCGTGAGCCTGGACGCGAGCCTGTCCGTCAACCCTGGACTCCACATACGCAGGGATCCCGACTCCGGGGCCACGCTCATCTCGCTCTACAAGCGCGGGTTATACTATTGCCTGACGCCGCAGCTGAGCATATATTACAGATTCTGAGCCTTTTATGAGAAAGTTCTTCATATCGGTGGCATTGTCCATCCTCACCGCCGCGGGGGCGGCGGCCCGGGACGGGCACGATGCCGAAAGGTTTCATTTCGGCATCGAGTGGGGATACGGGCAATGCATCTACAGCTATACCCACATCAACATCATAAGCCAGGAGGGCTACCGCATCAACGAGATTTCCCACCGCTTCCTCGGGAAACCGAGCGGGAAGATTCTCGCGGGAGTTTCGTATGACCTGCACGAAAAAATCAAACTCGGCCTCTATGGCGGCTGGATGGGGATTTCCGAACAATGCCAGGCATACCCGATTCTGTCCCGGGTGAGTTTCTCTCCGGAGGGCTTCTCCGGCGAGAGTTTCTTCACTTTTTTGTCGGGCGGGGTCGGATTCAGGACGGAAGTCGAGGAATACAGTAGGGCGCTGATTCCGATTTTCGACGGGGGAGAGGGCTACAGGCTCTATCTGACCCCCAATTTCTGCATGGACATCCTGCTGAGCATCCGCGCCGCCTTCGACAGCCCGCTGCTCCAGAATCCGGAGGGCCCCGGCATAGTGCAGGAAGAAAACATCCGCCGCAACGTGACGGAATTCTACAGCCTCAATCTCTCCGTCGCGCTGTCGTTCTAGACGTTCCTTTCAAGCCGGCATACGTTCTCGACATGCTGGGTATGCGGGAACATGTCCACGGGCTGGACGGCCGTGATGCGATATTTGCGGCAGAGCACCTCCAGATCGCGGGCCTGCGAGGCCGGATTGCAGCTGACATACACGATTCTTTCCGGCTCCGCCCGGAGAATGGTCTCCACCACGTCCGGATGCATCCCGGCGCGCGGAGGATCGGCTATGATCACGTCCGGACGGCCGTGCTCCCGGATGAAGTCCCCGGTGAGAATGTCCTTCATATCCCCGGCGAAAAATTCGCAGTTGTCTATACCGTTGTCCCTGGCGTTCACTTTCGCATCCTCGATAGCCTCGGGCACGTACTCGATGCCTATGACCTTCGAGGCCTTGGCACTGACGAACTGCGCTATGGTTCCGGTCCCCGTGTAGAGGTCATATACGACCTCCTTTCCCGTCAGGGAGGCGAATTCCCGCGCCACGGAATAGAGTTTTATGGCCTGCGCATTGTTCGTCTGATAGAACGACTTGGGGCCGATTCTGAAACGGAGATTCTCCATCTTCTCGTAGATTGCCTCCTCGCCCCGGTAGAGGATGCATTCCTGATCCGCGATGCTGTCATTCAGTTTGGAGTTGATGACATAATAGAGGGACGTGATCTGCGGAAAGGCCTCTGCGATAGCATCGAGCATCGCTTCCCGCCCGTCAAACTCGGTAGCGAAGCAGATTATGAGCATCACCTGACCGTCATCAGTCGTGCGGACGAACATGTTGCGGAACGTTCCGCTATTCTCCCTGATATCGTAGAAAGGGATGCAATGGCTTATGGCATAGTCCTTTATGAACAGTCTCAGGGCATTGGACGGCTCTTTCTGGAGGTGGCAGCGGCGGATGTCCAGTACCTTGTCGAAAAACTTGCCCACGTGGAAGCCAAGACCCTGCCTTTGGGAGAGCGGGATGTTGTCCTGGTCCTCGTCCGAGAGCATCCACCTCTTGTTTGAAGCGGTGAATTCCAATTTGTTACGATACAGCACCGTATTGTCGGAGCCGATCGTGGGGGAGACCTCCGGAAACTCCAGATGCCCTATGCGCCTGAACTGGTCGGATACCTGGCGGCGTTTGGACTCCAGTTGCATCGAATATGGTATCAGCTGCCAGCGGCATCCTCCGCAGACTCCGAAATGCTCGCAGAAAGGCTCGAGCCGGTACGGCGACGGCTTCACGATTTCCGTGATCCGTGCGTCGATAAAAGATTTTTTCTTCCGGAGCACCTGCACGTTCACGATGTCTCCGGGCACGGCGTATTCGATGAACACGACGATTCCTTCGTCGGTATGAGCGATGCATTTGCCCTCGGCGGCAATCTGTTCGACCTTGAGATTCTCTATAATCTGTACTTCCTTATTATGTCTGGCCATTTGTTACACAATTTATATTATGTTAAGTTACCTGTATCGTCGTCACACTCTCCCCTTGGATACGCCGGGATTCGCGTATATGCTGTAGAAATTTCTGCGCAGCTCATCGCGGTCAAGCTCGCGCTCCACCGTATCAAGTCGCCTCTCGGCGTAGTCCACGAATGCTTCGCGCTCCGAAGAACTGTAGAGGGCGGCATATTTTTCCGTCCCGTTCAGGATGTCGTAAGCGATATAATTGGTATTCCACAATTTATAACCTTCCACGATGCGCCTGTCAATCATATCCCTCACCATCTGATAGCGCTGCGCACGCTCGCAGGCGGAGGCCATCTTCAGTTCGTCCTCGCCCAGAGGTCTGCAGATGGACAGGTGAATGCCGCCTTTCCACATCCGGATTCCGTCAAGGATGCTGCGCGTGTCTTCACCCTTCTTCTTCATATAGCGGCGAGTCGAGGAAATCAGCGTCTCGCGGGCCTTGTTGATATCGCAGGGCTCATACTCGTAGGATATGCTCATCGGGGTGATGACAAGCTCCGCAAAATTCTCATAAAATCCCTTCATCCCGCTCATATCCAGCATCTTGATGATGCCGTGGGCGGTTTTGTCCACCCCGTTTTTAGCTCTCCCCTCCTTCTGGGCGACCCAGATGGAACTGTGTCCTCCCGCGACCGACTCCCGGATATATTCCGAGAGCAGACAGGATGCCGCATAGGCCTCTCTGGCAGGCAGTCCGCGCCTGACGCGTATCATGCTCACCGAGCGAAGCAGGTCGGAAGCCATCCTGTTGTCATCCATCAAGTTGCTTCCGATGCAGAGTTCCATCAGAGGCATATTGTGCCGGCACAGGGCCAGCTGAGTCAGCGCGGCGTCAAGAGTGATGTCCCGGTGGTTGGAAATGGCGAGAAACGTCCTGCCAGGACGCAGGTTCTCGATGCCTTCGCAGACAAAACCCGAAGAAGTGCGCTGCAAAAGGGCATCGATACCGGGTGCCAGGACGTTGCACTGGAAATCATTGACCGATTTCACCCTCCGCAGCATCTTTCCAAGGTGCAGCAGCGGCTCGTCCGGGAAGATGAATTTGGAAGCCACGGCGATGAGAGGATTATATGAGAGCCTGTGCAGCGTCCGGACGGCCTTGTCCTCAGGGAACGGCCTTATCTCATCAAAACGAGCATCATTCTCCATCACTTTCACCCTTATAATCCGCCCTGTAAAGAAGTGAGCTGTCACCATAGCTGAGAAAACGGAAGCCGTGATGCAGCGCATAATCGTAGATCTTCCGCCAGTCGCCACCCACAAAAGCTGAAATCAACAGAAGCAGGGTGCTCTGGGGCTGGTGAAAATTGGTCACCATCATGTCCACGAGCCGGAACTTGAACCCCGGCACTATTATTATCCGCGTCCCGACCTTCAGCTCACGTAGGGACTCCCTCTCGAGGTAAGAAATCAACGCATCCAGCGCCTCATCCATAGTGTATTCATACTCACGCATATACGGGTCCCACTGGCCCACGTCCCGCGGCTCACCACTCTCGATGCAGGAAACTCCGACATAATAGAGGGACTCCAGCGTGCGCACGGAAGTGGTCCCGACCGCTATGAGCTTCTTGCCGCCGCGACGCAGGTCACGGAGAAACTCGATGCTGACGGCGAACGGCTCGCGATGCATCTTGTGCTCGGAAACGAGCGAACTTTTGACGGGCAGGAATGTCCCGGCACCCACGTGAAGGCATACTTTTTCGATGTCAATTCCCTTTTCTCGGATTTTTTCCAGCACGTCTTCGGTAAAATGCAGGCCTGCGGTAGGAGCGGCGACCGATCCGCGAATCTTGGCATATAGAGTCTGATATCGTTCAACGTCAATATCTTCCGTCGCCCTGTTCAAATACGGAGGGATAGGCACCTGCCCGCAGAGTTCGAGCACCCTTGAGAATGGAATCCCGCCCTGCCAGCTGAACTCGACCACTCCCGTCTGACCGTCCCTCGATATCAAGGAAGCCTTTAGGCAAATCTGTGCAAGTTCCCCATTTTCAACATCAAAGGAGAGAATATCATCCTTCCAGCGCTTGGCATTTCCGATAACGCACTTCCAGCGGCAGGACGAAACAGAGGCAAAATTCACGTTATAATCGGCCGGATCGTAAGGCTCAAGGCAGAAAATCTCGATATGCGCCCCGGAATCCCTGCGGAAGAAAAGGCGGGCGGGAACGACCTTGGTCTCATTGAACACCATAATGGCATCGGAGGGGAGAAGGGAGGGAATCTCCCGGAAAATCCGCTCTTCAACCATCCCTTCCTTATATATAAGCAATTTAGAAGAATCCCTCTGCTCCAACGGATATTTGGCAATCCGTTCGTCAGGCAAAGGGTAGCTGTAATCTTCTATTCGAATCTGTGGTATCATAGGTGCAAATATAGTGATTAAAATCGAGTCACATTTGTTGATTTTTGTAAACCCATTGTAACCAATTGTAACTGCAACAAAAGTAACAGGCGTTTTGTCACTCATTTTCCTTTTGTAATATAAGATTTTGTTATATGCGTAGTGC
>CAVGYS010000043.1:8238-9109 GCA_963633505.1 Oscillibacter sp. MSJ-31 | reverse complement strand
TAGGGTACAACATAAGGCTTTTCAATTTTTGATGTTCATCGCAAAAATACGAAAATTTATCGTGGGAAGGTCACAGTAATCACAGCTTCTAAGACGGAGTCGATTCAAGTAATCGGTTTGTAGGGAAGTGAAATTCAGAAATTAAGCCCAAGACCGATTTCGATATCAAGATACTTGAAATTGATTGAACAGACTCCGGTATAGATGGCGAGTCTGCTGAGCCGCATCAATGCGCCGATTTCCACGACCGGGCCGCTGAGCGAATTGCCCCTTACTCTCGCCCACTCTCCAGTGCTGTCCTCCCATAGCAGAATCCGCCGTCCGTATCCTGCTCCTATGCAGGCGGATAGCTGTTCGCCGCACCTGACCGTTCCGCCTACGCTGAGAATCAGTTTGGAAATGCGGCTCTCTCCGCTTGTCCAAATATAGCCGCTTTTAGTTGTGCCGTCCGCATTGCAGTCATAGGTGTAGTCGGGGGAATTGAAATTGCTCCGGAACTTTAGATATCCCCCGAACCTTTTCCCGTACCAAAGAGCCGTTGCCCCGAAAGCGGGATCCGGAAGGGACACGTTGGCCAAGAGGCTTATTCCAAGAGGACGCCATTCCTTCTTGACAATCTTCGGCGGGGCCGGGAGATATATGATGGTGTCTCTGACCGCCACAGAACTTTCCGGTGGCTGCGGCGTGCCGAGTATCAGCTCATATACGGATGCGGATTCAAGCGGGGTGTCGAGAACGAAGTCGCGGATGATGCCGAAATCTTTGTGGCGAATGGTGATTTTTCTTACTTTTTCCGGAACATAAACCCATATTTCGCCAATCTCCTGCCTGATGCCGACGACTCCCATCATCCCGACATCGAAGTCGAATC